>DASVYZ010000621.1:0-12302 GCA_036391935.1 Burkholderiaceae bacterium
GCCGGTGGCCGACGATATTGCGATCCAGATTCCTTCGCGCGATAAGCCGCCCGCGCCTGATGGCGCGGCTTCGACGCCTGCGGCGCAGCCTGCGGTTCCGGCTGCTACCGCGGTTGCGCCGTCGAGCAGCGTGGCGGCATCGGCGTCGCTCGGCCCGCACGAACAGATCGTGAACCTGCCGCCGCCTGCCGAGGTCAAGCCGACAAGGCAGCCGGAGCAAACCGCCGTAGCGGACAAGCCTGCTACCAAGCCGGAGAAACCGGCCGCGGAGAAGCCGGCCGAAAAGGTAGCAGATAAGGTAGCGGAAAAACCGGCAGAGAAGCCGACGGCGGACAAGGCGCAGGACAAGCAAACCGCCAAGGCCGAGCAAAAGCACGAAGACAGGAATGAAGCGCGCGCCGAAGCCATTCTCGAAGGCAAGGACGTCAATGCCAAGCCGACCGACAAGAAGGGCGCCAGGTTCGTGGTGCAGGTGGCGGCACTGACTTCGAAGGACAAGATCAGCGAATTGCAGGGCAAGCTGTCCGACGCCGGTTTCAAGCCCATGCTGCAGACCGTGCCGACCGATGCCGGCCCTACCACGCGGGTGCGCGTCGGGCCGTTCGGCAGCAAGGAAGAGGCTGAGACTGCGCGCGCCAAGCTGGCCAAGCTCGGTTTGAGCGGCAAGTTGTTGCCGCTGTAATCGGCATGACGCTGTTCGATGATGTGGTGCTGTTTGTAGTCGGCTGTTCGGTGCTGATCGGTTTGTTCCGCGGCTTGATCAAGGAATTGATCTCGCTGGTAGGCTGGATCGTGGCGCTGGTGGTGGCCAATGCCTATGCGGCGGTGCTGGCGGATTTGCTGCCGGCGGCGGTGCCGGGCCAGGCCTTGCGGCTGATCGTGGCTTTCATCGCCTTGTTCATCGGCGTGCGGCTGTTGATCATGCTGTTGGCGATGCTGCTCGATTCGCTGATCGCGGCCACGGGATTGTCCATGGCCGACCGCGGTCTCGGCGCCGTGTTCGGTTTGGCGCGCGGCGTGTTGCTGGTGATCGCCGGCGTGCTGGTATGCGGGATGACGCAAATCCCGCGCCAGGAATTTTGGAAGAATGCCGCGCTGCGCCCGATGGCGGTCGGCGCCGCGACGGCGATCCTCCCGTTTTTGCCGGATCGTGTCGCGCAGCAGGTGAAGTTTTAGGGATATGCAGAATAAGCCGTTGCGCCTCTCCGGTTTTGCTACGCTTCTTCAGCATATCCGTAGTTTGTATGTATTTAGTTTTGCATTAAGGAGTCCACCATGTGTGGCATAGCCGGTATCGTTTCCCATAGCCCCGTCAACCAGATGCTCTATGACGCGCTGCTGCTGTTGCAGCACCGCGGCCAGGATGCCGCCGGGATCGCAACCAACTCAGGCAGCAAGTTCAGCATGCACAAGGCCAACGGCTTGGTGCGCGACGTGTTCCGCACGCGCAACATGCGCTCGCTGATGGGCAATTCGGGTATCGGCCAGGTGCGTTACCCCACGGCCGGATCGGCCAGTTCCGAGGAAGAAGCCCAGCCGTTCTACGTCAATGCGCCGTTCGGCATCATCATGGCGCACAACGGCAATCTGACCAATGTCGAACAGCTCAAGATCGAGATGTTCAAGAACGACCGCCGCCATCTCAACACCGATTCCGATTCGGAAGTGCTGTTGAACGTGCTGGCGCACGAGATCCAGGAAGCCACCACCGGCCTCTCGCTTGATGCCGAGGCCTTGTTCAAGGCCGTTGCCGCGCTGCATACGCGCGTGCGAGGCTCCTACGCCGTGGTGGCGCAGATCGCCGGTTACGGCTTGCTTGCCTTCCGCGACCCGTACGGCATCCGTCCGCTGTGCATCGGCTTCAACGATACCGAGAAAGGTCCGGAATACCTGATCGCCAGCGAATCGGTGGCTCTGGAAGGCATGGGCTTCCGCTTCCTGCGCGACGTGCATCCTGGCGAGGCGATCTTCGTCGACCTCGATGGCAAGCTGTACAACCGCCAATGCGCCGAAAACCCGACGATGAACCCATGCGCGTTCGAGTTCGTCTATCTGGCTCGCCCCGATTCCATCATCGACGGCGCCTCGGTCTATGCCACGCGCTTGAAGATGGGTGAGTACCTCGCTGAAAAGGTGCGCCGCGAATTCTCGTCCGGCGACATCGACGTGGTGATGCCCATTCCCGATTCTTCGCGCCCCGCCGCGATGGAACTGGCGCTGAAGCTCAACCTCGACTATCGTGAGGGCTTCATCAAGAACCGCTACATCGGCCGCACCTTCCTGATGCCGGGCCAGGCCGTGCGCCGCAAGTCGGTGCGCCAGAAATTGAACGCCATCGCTTCCGAATTCAAGGGCAAGAGCGTGCTGCTGGTGGACGACTCCATCGTGCGCGGCACGACCAGCCGCGAAATCGTGCAGATGGCGCGCGATTCGGGCGCCAAGCGCGTGATCTTCGCCTCGGCCGCGCCGCCGGTGAAGTTTCCCAACGTCTACGGCATCGACATGCCGACGCGCAACGAGCTGATCGCCTATGGCCGCACCGAAGACGAAGTGTGCCGCGAGATCACGGCCGATGCGCTGGTGTACCAGGACGTCGAAGACTTGAAGCGCTCGATCTCGTCGGCCAACCCGATCTTGAAGAACTTCGAAGCATCATGCTTCGACGGGCACTACATCACCGGGGATATTTCGCCGGACTACCTGGATCGCCTGGAAAACGCGCGCAATGCGCCAAGGCCGGCGGTTGAGGATATGGTGCGTTCGCAGTTGAATTTGAACTTGGCGCAGGTCGATTGATCGCCGGCACCCCTCTCCCGCTTGCGGGAGAGGGGCTCTTTGCCCTCGGCGCCATTTGCGCTATCATATGCGCAGCGCCGATTTGATTCTGCTTGCGGGCGCGGGGCGGTGGGTACCGTGTCCCAATAAATACCGCTAAATGGGACGCGCTGTGCGATCGAGCCCGTTGGTGTGCAAGCACATTCCGGGTTCAGATCATGAGCGACAAGAAACAATACGGCTTCACCACCACCATCCTCCACAGCGACCGGCAAAAGCCCATCGAGCACGGTTCGCTGCACAAACCCATCCATAACAGCGTCGCCTTCGGCTATCGCGATGCGCGTCAACTGGCCGAGGTATTCCAGGGCAAGCAAAGCGGTTATCGCTACGGCCGCCAGGGCAATCCCACCGTGTCGGCGCTGGAAGACAAGGTCACGGCGATGGAAGGCGGCGCTTCGACGATCTGTTTCGCCACGGGCATGGCCGCCATCGGTGCCTTGTTCCAGGGCTTGCTGCGCACGGGCGACCATATCGTCTCGTCGTCCTTCCTGTTCGGCAATACCAACAGCCTGTGGCAAACCGTGGCGGGGCAGGGCTGTGCGGTTTCCTTCGCCGATGCGACCGATGTGGCCAATGTCGAGGCGGCGCTGACGCCGGCGACGCGCGTGGTGTTCGTCGAAACCATCGCCAACCCGCGCACGCAAGTGGCGGACTTGAAACGGATCGGCGAGCTATGCCGCTCGCGCGGTATCGTCTATGTGGTGGACAACACCATGACTTCGCCCTACCTGTTCCGGCCCAAGGCTGTCGGGGCCTCGCTCGTGGTCAATGCCTTGACCAAGTCGATAGGCGGGCACGGCAATGCCCTGGGCGGCGCGCTGACCGATACCGGCTTGTTCGACTGGAGCCGCTTTCCCAACATCTACGACAGCTACAAGCGCTATCCCGCGCCGCAATGGGGCATGGCTCAGATCCGCGCCAAGGCCTTGCGCGATTTCGGCGCCGCGCTCGCGCCCGAAGCGGCGCATGCAATCGCCGTCGGCGCTGAAACGATTGCGTTGCGCATGGAGCGGGAATGCCTCAACGCAAAGGCACTGGCCGAGATGCTGCAAGCCGATGAGCGCGTGGCCGCTGTCTATTACCCCGGCCTGGAATCGCACCCACAGCATGCGATCTCCAGAGAGTTGTTCAAAGCCTATGGCAGCCTGTTCAGTTTTGAATTGAAGGATGGCATCGATTGCTTCGATTACCTGAACCGTCTGCAATTGGCGGTGGCGTCGAGCAATCTGGGCGACACGCGAACCTTGGTGATTCCCGTGGCGCATACGATCTTCTTTGAAATGGGGGCGGAGCGCCGCGCCGCGATGGGGATAGCGGAGTCGCTGATTCGCGTTTCGGTCGGTATTGAGGATACGCAGGATTTGCTTGACGATTTCAAACAAGCGCTGGGCTAGCGGGATCTGGATCGTCGATGGGTGCCGGGCAGCGCGAAGCCTGGAATTTGCTCAACGTAGCGGAAGCTACTACCTCGTCCCGGCTGCGTTGCCGTTCTTTTCGTTGGGCATCGCTTCGCTTGGCGCCAACCTGCCGGACGGAAGTTCAACCTTCGGAACGCACGAGGTTGAGAAATTTGTCGTGCGGCTCGACTTCGTAGGCATCGAAGCGTGCGAGCAGGGATTGCGGATCAGGGGCGGTCATCAAGAGTCTGGCCTGTTGCGCACGCAGAAAGCCTTGCTCGACAGAATGCATGACGAAGCCGAGCAGCCCATCATAGTAGCCATCGGTATTGAGGATGCCGATAGGCTTGTCGTGGAAGCGCAATTGCGCCCAGGTGAAGACCTCGAACAATTCTTCCAGCGTGCCTGCGCCGCCCGGCATGGCGATGAAGCCGTCGGCCAGGTCGGCCATCATGGCTTTGCGCTCGTGCATGTTCTTGACGACATGCAGCCGCGTCAAGCCCTGATGGCCCACCTCTTTGTCCATCAAGGCTTGCGGGATCACGCCGATGGCTTGTCCACCCAGGCGCAGCACTTCATCGGCGATCGCGCCCATCAGGCCGACCTTGCCGCCGCCATAAACCAGGGTGATGCCGCGCGCAACCAAGGCAGCGCCCATGGCACGCGCCTGTTCCGCGTAGCGCGGCGAGACGCCGGCGGACGAGCCGCAATAGACGCAAATCGAATTCATCATTCTTCCAGCTCATCGATAGCCATCTGCACGTCAAGCCGCTCCATCGCATCGGCGGCTTCGAAGGCGGCGGCTTCTTCGTAAAGCTTGACTGCCTCGTCCATCTTCTTTTTCCCTTCCAGCATCACCAGGCCATTGGCGTACTCGATGCGTGCGATGGCGGAGTCGGGATTGAGCGTGAGGGCCTTCTTGTACAGCTTCAGGCCTTCATCTTTCTTGGCGCCGTAGGTCAGGCCGCCTATCATGGCGCCTATCTTGTCGATGACTTCCGCATGATAGGTCGCAAGGCCGATGTGAGCGTCCGCATGCTTGGGCGCAAGCTTGATTGCGGTCTCCAGAGCGTTCTTGACCTTGCCGCCTATGCCTTGCGCGAGCGCCTTGGCGACGGAAATGCCTTGCGCGTACCGGCCCAGCGCATAGGCTTGCCAATAATAGCCGGCGGCATTCTTCGGCTCTTCCGCTTGCTGCTCTTCGGCGCGCTCCGCCACTTCCTGGAACATCTTGAGCTTCTTGGCTTCGGATTTTTCCAGGTAATTGGCATAGATGGCCGTGGCCTTGTTGGCGACGGAATAGCCGGCCACGCCTTGTTCCAGGCCAAGCTTGGCGGCTTTCTCGAATTCGCCGGCGTGGAAGGCGATCCAGGCGTCGACCAGGGCGGCATCCTTGGGGAAGGGCTCGCAATCGCCGGCATGCAGTCGCGCCCAGGCTTTCTTCAGGCTGGCGGCGGTGTAGGTGTAAGCCGGGTCGGCATAGGGGAATTTGGTCCAGGCCATCATGGTCTCCTGTTGACTTCTGCTAGTTGATTTTCTTGAGGTATTCCGCAGCCAGCTTTTGGAACAGCAATTGTGTCGGCCCGCGCAGGTAGGGGCCGATTTGCGACAGCACCTGGTAGCAGCCGCGTGCCAGGGCGTCGGCAATCGCTTGCTGTTCGGTGTACTTGCGCGGGTTGCGCACGTATTCGTAAGAGAGCCAGTAGGTCGCCACCACCACCATGTTGGTGGCCAGAGCGTCTATTTCGATTTCGCTCGCTTCCAGTGCGCCGCTGTTCTTCAAGCCCTCGCACAGTGCCTTGGCGACCTTGATCTTGTGCGCCAGGATTTGCTTGAAGTGCAGCTCGAGCTTGCGATTGCGCGAAAGCAGATCGTTCAAGTCGCGGTAAAAGAAGCGGTAGCGCCACACCAGTTCGAACATCAGGTGCAGGTAGAGCCAGACGTCTTCGATGTTGGGATTGCGGTCGGCCGGTACGGCCAGCATGCGTTCGATTTCGTTCTCGAATTGCGAGAAGATCGAATTGACGATGTCGTCCTTGTTGCGGAAATGGTAGTACAGGTTGCCCGGCGAGATATTCATCTCTTCCGAAATCACCGTGGTCGTGATGTTCGGTTCGCCGAATTCGTTGAACAATCGCAGCGACAGTTCGAGGATGCGTTCACGGGTGCGGCGCGGGGCTTTTTGTTGCATCTTGTCTCTCTGTGATGGTGCCTTTGCCAAGAGCATATCACTGAATGTGCGCCACCTTCAATTTGTGCTCCAGGTCGGAGAGAGCCCGGCGCAGCTGATTGATGCGGAAGCGATCCCTGGTCATGGCGGGCGGCTCTCCGACCAGGGTCAGGCTCTTGTCGCGTAATACCGAGGTCTTGAGCCGCATGCCGTGGCGTGCCAGCTTGCGCCCGATTTCCTCACGGTTTTCCCACAGGTATTCGCGCGTGCGCTGGTAGGCGTTTTCGCACAGGCGGCGCCGGTTGCCGGTGGAAAACAGGTTGGTGAAGAACATCTCGGCATCGAGCTGATCCGGCTCGAACAGCAGGATGTCGGCATGCGGATGGCTCAGCGCATAGCTTTCGATGCCGCGTGCCACGCGCGAATGGATGATCGCGCGCAGCGTCTGCGACAGCACGGCAAGCAGGCCGCCGCGGGAAAGCTTGCCCGGGCCGAGCGCGGCGCGCGCATTGTAGGGCACGATGGGGTTGAGGCAAAACACCAGGTCGGCGCCATGGTCGAGCGCGATCGAGGCATGCAGGGTCTTCTTCAACACGCCGTCTATCATGTGCCGGCCCTTGATCCGGACCGGCGGGAACAGGCCCGGCACGGCCGCGCTGGCGCGGGCCGCACGCGAGATCGGCACGTCGTCATGGCCCGGCTGGCCGTAGCGGATGGCTTCGCCGGAATCGAGGTCGGTGGCAACCAGCACCAGGCGCTGGCGCAACTGGCGGAAGTCGTCGCTGCGGCCGGGCAGGCTGAAGATTTTGGCCAGGAATTCCTGCAAGCCTTCGCCTGAAAGTATCCCGGTGGGCAGGGCTTCCTTGAGCCGCTCGAACGAACCGGCCAGGCTGCGGCCTCCCTTGCCTCGCGCGTAGTGCAGCATGGAGCCGGCAACCAGGCGCGGCAGAACGGCGGCGCGCTTGCGCAACTCGGGCCAGGCTGGACGCAGCAGCAATTCGGGCTTGAACATATCCGCCTCTGCCTGGCCCGCATCGCTTTCGATGAACATGCGGCACATTTCGTGCGGCGTGATGCCATTGGCCAGTCCGGAAGCGATGATGCCTCCGGCACTGATGCCGACGTAGACCTCGGCTTCGTTCCAGTCCAATCCCGTGATGGCTTCCTCGATCGCTGCCAGGGCGCCGATTTCGTAGACCGCGCCAAGCGGCCCGCCGCCGGCCAAAACGAGGCCGATCCGTGCGGTATGCGGTTTGGGAGAGGATTGGCGTCGGGACATCAAGCTATGCTGCAGCGATAGCGTCTTGTGCGTCGCACAAGACGCAGGGAGCAGGTTTATTCAGCGTTGCCGGAGGCGGGGGCCGTCGGGGTTGCTGCTGTTGCGGAAGCGACGGCCGATTTCTTTGCCGCAGGCTTCCTGGCGGGAGCCTTCTTGGCTGCCGGTGCCTTGGCCGCGGGTTTTGCCGCGGCTTTCTTGACAGGAGCCTTGACGGTTTTGGCCGCAGCGGGTTTGGCTGCCTTGACTGCCGGCTTGGCTGCCGCAGCCGGCTTCTTGGCCGCGGGCTTGGCGGGGCTTTTGCCCGACAATGCGGCGACGGCCTTGCTCAATTCCTCGATCTGCTTGGTCAGGGCGGCGACGTCCTTGCGTGTCGGCACGCCGAGACTGGACAAGGCGCGCGAGACGCGCTCTTCGAACACTTGCTCCAGCTTGTCCCAGGAACCGGATGCCTGCTTGCCCACATTGCCTGCCATTTTGCTCACCGTATCGGTTACGTCGGAAACCTTGCCTTCAGCCAGCTTTTGCGTGCGCTTTTGCAAGTCTGTGCCTTCCTTGACCAGCTTGGCGAATACCTTGCCGCCTTCTTCCTGGGCCTTGGCAAAGGCGCCCAGGCCGGCCTGCCAAATCTGCTGCGCCGAAGCGCGCACGGCATCGGCCATTTGCTTGTCGTCCGATTTTGCCAAGGTCTTCAATTTTTTCACCATGCTGTTCTCCATGTTTGGGGTTGTCCGACAGTTCGCAGCTTGTGTGGCGCATCATACGGCATCGCGCGACAGTAAGCATACTACCAATGCCGGGATTCATCCCAGCCTACAAACCACTTCAGTATCGCAGTGTAGACCGGAAAAGTAGAAGGCGGTTTCTAATCGGGGCAACGCGCCGCATTCTGATCCGCGCAACAGCGCCCCAGGACATGCTTGCCAAGCCGGCACAGGCCTGCAATCATAGCCGTTCGAGAATAATCCGAAAAACGCGAAGGAGATTCCATGCAGTATTTCGTCACGGGCGCAACCGGCTTCATCGGCAAACGGCTGGTCAAGAAGCTCCTGGCCCGCAAAGGCAGCGTCGTCTATTTCCTCATGCGTGAAGCGAGCCGCGACAAGGTCGCCGATCTGCTCGACTATTGGGGCGTGTCCAAGACGCGCGCCATTCCCGTTTTCGGCGACCTGCGCGAAGCCAAGCTCGGCGTCTCGAAGGAAGACCAGAAGGCGCTGCATAAGTGCATCGATCACTTCTTCCATCTGGCAGCCGTGTACGATCTTTCGGCCGATGCGGACGAGCAGATGGCCGTCAATGTCGAAGGCACGCGTCACACAGTGGCGCTGGCCAATGCCATCGGCGCGAAGTGCCTGCATCACGTGAGTTCGATCGCCGCCGCCGGCCTGTACGAAGGCGTGTTCCGCGAAGACATGTTCGAGGAGGCGGAAAACCTCGACCATCCCTATTTCGCCACCAAGCACGAATCGGAAAAGATCGTGCGCAACGAATCGAAAGTGCCGTTCCGCGTCTACCGTCCCGGCATGGTGGTGGGCGATTCCAAGACCGGCGAGATGGACAAGATCGACGGCCCGTATTACTTTTTCAAGCTGATCCAGCGCGTGCGCCAGATCCTGCCGCCGTGGATGCCGATGATCGGTCTCGAAGGCGGACGCATCAACATCGTGCCGGTCGACTACGTGGTCGATGCGATGGACCATATCGCGCACAAGGATGGGCTGGACGGCAAGTGCTTCCATCTGACCGACCCGGAGCCGATGCGTGTGGGCGATGTGCTTAACACCTTTGCCCGCTCCGCTCATGCTCCCGTAATGGGCTTGCGCATCAATGCGGCCTTGCTCGGCTTTATCCCGAAGTCGGTCAAGAAGGGCATGATGTCGCTCACGCCGGTGCGGCGCGTGCGCAATGCCGTGATGAAGGATCTCGGCTTGCCGGAAGACGTGATGCAGTTCATCAATTACCCGACGCGCTTCGACAATCGCGACACGGCGGCCGCCCTCAAGGGCTCCGGCATCTCGTGTCCGCGCCTGGTTGACTATTCCGACTGCATCTGGGATTACTGGGAGCGTAATCTCGATCCGGCACTGTTGATCGACCACACGCTGCGCGGCCAGGTGGCCGGCAAGGTGGTACTGATCACGGGCGGCTCGTCGGGCATCGGCCTGGCGGCGGCGCACAAGATCGCCGAAGCCGGCGCGATCACCATTATTTGCGGCCGCGACGAGGAAAAGCTGGCCGAGGCCAAGCGTGAAATCCAGGAACGCGGCTTCGACGTCATCACCTACGCGGCCGACGTGGCAGACATGGCCGATTGCGACCGCTTCGTCAAGCTGCTGCTGGAAAATCATGGCGGCGTGGATGTGCTGATCAACAATGCCGGCCGTTCGATCCGGCGCGGCATCGAATCGAGCTTCGACCGTTTCCACGATTTCGAGCGCACCATGCAGCTCAATTACTTCGGCGCCTTGCGCGTGACCATGGGCCTGCTGCCGAAGATGATCGAAAACAAGCGCGGCCAGGTGATCAATATCTCCTCGATCGGCGTGCTGACCAATGCGCCGCGTTTCTCGGCCTATGTCGCGTCCAAGTCGGCGCTCGACGCCTGGACGCGTTGCGCGGCGTCGGAATTCGCCGACGTCGGCATCAAGTTCACCACCATCAATATGCCGCTGGTGCGCACGCCGATGATCGCGCCGACCAAGATCTACAACAACGTGCCGACGCTGTCGCCGGAAGAAGCGGCCGATCTGATCGCGCAAGCCATCGTCTACAAGCCGGTGCGCATTGCCACGCGCCTCGGTATCCTGGGCGAAGTGGTGCATGCCCTGGTGCCCCGCATCGCCCAGATCGTGATGAATACCAGCTTCCGCATGTTCCCCGACTCCGATGCGGCAAAGAAGGATGGGGAGAAGAAGGCGCCGCAGATGAATGCCGACCAGATGGCTTTGCAACAGTTGTTGCGCGGCATTCACTTTTGATTTTCGCTTGACCCTCACGCAACGTGAGGCTTTATCTTGGGTTCCAGAGGAGGGCGGAACGGTGTTGTTGAAGATCGGCGCATTGGCAAAACATACGGGTTTGACCATCCGCACCTTGCGCCACTACGACGACATCGGCTTGCTCGTTCCCTCGCACCGGTCCGAAGCCGGCTACCGCATGTATGGCGATGGGGACGTCAATCGCCTGCACCGCATCCAGGCGCTGAAGCAGCTGGGCCTGGGCTTGGCCGAGATCGGTGAGACGCTGGCCAACAATGGCACGGACCTTGGCGACATCATTGCGCGCCAGCTTGCCGAACTCGACCGCCAGGCCGAGCAGGTGGACAAGTTGCGTGCGCAACTGCTGCGCCTCCAGGCGCAGATGGCGCAGGGGGCCGTGCCGGAGATGGCCGATTGGCTGATCACTCTGGAGCTCATGACCATGTACGAAAAGTATTTCAATCCCGATGAATTGAAGACGCTGGAAGCGCGTCGCCTGCAAGCCGGGCCGGACCTGGACCGGCGCTGGGCCGCCCTGATGCAGTCTTTGCGCGCCTTGATGGATCAGGGCGTGCCGCCGACGGACGAGCGGGCGCAGGAAACCGCCGCCGAATGGTTCCCGCTGATGCAGGAGACGGTAGGCGACGATATCCACCTCTTGGCCAAGCTCGACACCATGGCGCGCAACGAGCCCTCGGTGAGGCAACATCTTGGCATGGATGAAGCTGCGACGGATTACCTGCGTGCCTGCCTCGACGCGCGCAAGGCCGCGATCTACCGGCGCTACTTGACGCCGCAGGAATTCGAAAAAGTGATGCAGGGCCGTGCCAAGACCTGGGGGCAATGGCCGCCCGTGGTGTCGGCCATGCGCAAGCTGTACCAGGCCGGTGCCGCCGTCACCGACCCGGAAGTGCGCGAAGTGGCGACAAAATGGAAAGCCCTGTTCGACGTGACGCACGCCGGCGACGACGGCAGCCTGCGCATCAAGTTGCGCCAGGCCTATATCGAAGAACCGGAGCTCCTGCGCTGCAGCGGGCTGGATCTGGCTCTGCTTGACTACGTCGGGCGCGCCATGGCGGCAATATAGCTATTGCTGCGGTCGGGGCGGATTTGGCGGATACTGGGTCCACCCCAATGACCGCAGCGGCAAAGGACATCATGAGTGCCGGGAAAGACACCACAAACCGATTCGCGCGATGGACGGCCGCAGGCGTCAGCATGCTCAATGGTGCCTTCGGCGACTATTTGGCCAGCCGGAACAACGGCTTGGCCATCGAGATGGCTTTCATGCATCGGGGGCAGGCACTTGCCTTGGAACGAGAAGCCTTGCGTGCAGCCTATCCCGTGTCGGACGGAAGCTTGTGCGTCTTCCTGCATGGGCTTTGCTGCAGCGAAGCATCCTGGCAATTTCCAGGTGGAAGTGAATTTGCCGGACAGACTTATGGCAGTCTTTTGCAAAAGGAAATTGGCATTACGCCATTGTTCTTGCGCTACAACACCGGCTTGCCCATCGCGGAAAACGGCAGGCGCTTGGCGGAATTGCTCCATGCCTTGCTGGACGCTTTTCCGGTTGCGATACGCGAAATCGTTTTGATCGGACATAGCATGGGCGGCCTGGTGGCACGTTCTGCCGCCGCCTCAGG
>DASVYZ010000622.1:0-7184 GCA_036391935.1 Burkholderiaceae bacterium
ATGCGTTTGACAATAATCGGACGAAGTCCGTCGTCAGCCATAAATTACCCGCTTAGCTTGTCCGTGCATGCTACCGTTCGAATTCCTTGCCACAAATGCCACGCCGGGGCGCAACAACGCATATTCATAGTATCCCGATTACTTATTCTTGGATGCCTTGATATGCTCTTCCAGCACGACAAACGATGGCCTTTCCGTGGAAAACAACACCTTGCGTCCGAACTCGACCGCGAGTGCCGGCGCGTAGCCGTTCAGGCTGGCCAGAAGCGTCACTTTCACGCACTGGAACACCTTCGACGACTCGTCCAGTTTTTGCTCCAGCACGCCGGCCAGCGGGCCGACGAAGCCATAGGAAAGCAAAATACCGAGAAACGTGCCGACCAGGGCATCGGCGATCAAGAGGCCCAGTTCCGCCGGCGGCAGACCGACCGAGGCCATGGTGTGCACCACCCCCATCACCGCCGCCACGATGCCGAAAGCCGGCATGCCGTCCCCAAGCTTGGCGATGCAATGCACCGGCACGTGCCCTTCGGCATGGTGGGTCTCGATTTCATTGTCCATCAGGTTTTCGATCTGGAATGCATCCATGTTGCCCGACACCATGAGGCGCAGGTAATCGGTCATGAATTCGATCAGATGATGGTCGGCCAGTACCGCCGGATACTTGGAAAAGATCGCGCTTTGCTCGGGCTCCTCGATATCGCCTTCGATCGACATCAAGCCTTCCTTGCGCACCTTGCTCAAGACCTCGAACTGCAAGGTCATCAGCTCCATGTACATGGCCTTGGTATATTTCGAACCTTTGAAGACGGTGGGCAAGGCTTTCAGTGTCGCCTTGATGGCCTTGCCGTTATTGCCGACGAAGAAGGCGCCGCTGGCGGCGCCGCCGATCATCAGCAGTTCGATAGGCTGAAGCAGCGCAGCGAGATGACCGCCTTCGAGCAGAAAGCCGCCGAACACGCAGGCAACGACCACCACATATCCGATGATGACTAACAAGTGTGCTATCTCCTGATCGGTAAAAAGCCCCGCAATCCAAATCCGGGCCGCTTTTTGTTATCTGTCTTGATTTCAGGATTTAACCATGTGTGTTTCGCCAACGTAATGGGCGAAACGTCAACGATAGTCAAATCGGCTCACTTGCACAAGCTAAAACGACTCTACGGCAGGGTCATTCGATTACTTGAGGAAACTTTGAATAAATGTATCACACGTACAGAGGGGATTACATCCGCCAGCCGCGAAGAACCCTGCCGTCGCCCTCCGAAATGTTGGCGATTTGCGACTCGACACCCGGAATGGCAAATTCGTAACTGAGCAGCAAGGTGCCGGGCCGCATTTCGGATCGCGCCTTGTTCCACAGGTCGGGCATCGCCGCCGGCGACAAATAGGCGAACACCACGTCATATTCGGCGAAATCCAAGTCCTGATAATCGCCATGCAAGATGCGCCCCCGGCTGCCGGCCACCGTGTTGACGCATTTCGCCACCCAATACGGCAAAGGTGCCAGCTCCACACCCAACACGGCGCAATCGGGCCGCGCTTTTGCCAGGTAGCGCACCATCCCGCCGAAGCCGCTGCCGATATCGACGATACGCAAGGAGTCGGGGGGCAAGACGGCAGCCACCGCGCGCCAGCCCGCCGGGCCGGAAGGATAATACGGCACCTGCGTCCTATAAGCGCTCCAATACAAAACCAGCAGCAGGAGAAAGCCGGCGAGATAAACACCGGAAGGCAAGGCCAGCGCCGCCGCCACATAGAGCAGCGGCACGAAGGAAAACTGGATGAGGAGCCACCATGCAGCGAGGCCGATCAGGCGCGACAGCAATGCCGCCGCCGCACCTTGAGCCAGCGCGACTGCATAAAGGGGAATGGGGTAAAGGCCGAGATGCGCCAGCGCGACGGCACACGGCACGACAAGCAGCAGGGACAGGATTTGCATGAGCAAGGCACGGACGGAGGGCAAGCTGATGAACGACCGTCGTCCCGAGGCGTGCTGCGGCATCCCTGCTTCCTTATTCCTGATGGCAAGACAGCAGTGTAACAGCGCAGGCAGCGCCAAAATGAAAAACGGCGGCATACTCATGCATGCCGCCGCTCATTTGACAAACCTTGTAGTGTTATGCCATCGCCGTCGTCGGCAAGCCGGCCACCGAGGCAGCCGGACGATAACGCATTTCGGCTTCCGCCTTGGCTTTCTTGGTCTTACCGGCGCGCGAAGGCAGGTGGCACAGACCGCAAGTGTAATGATCGTGCAGATCGAGGCGATGCACCACGAAATTGCCGCCGCATTCGATGCAGGCAGTCGTGGTCAGCATCTTGCTTTCGAAAAAACGCACAAGCGTCCAGGCGCGCGTGAGCGACAGCACCGGTTCGCCGTCGGCACCGGGCTCGGTCTGCTCAAGGTAAAGCTTGTACGCCTTCATGACCGCTTCGATACCCTTGATTCCGGCATTGTCAAGCAGGTAGTTGTAGATGCCCATGAAGAGCGAGGAATGGATGTTCGGCTGCCAGGTGATGAACCAGTCGGTCGAAAACGGCAGCATGCCCTTGGGCGGCGAGACGCCCTTCAGCTCCTTGTACAGTTTCAGGAGGCGCTCGCGCGACAGCGAAGTTTCCGTTTCCAACAATTGCAGGCGGGCCCCCAGATTGATCAATTCGATCGCCAACTGGATTTCCTGGGCTTCGTTCACCACGCTCTTCTTGGTCATGTTGTGCTCCGCACTTCGGGTTGACTAGGGCTGACGAGGGTCGGCAGATCAGGCAATCGCTTCGGCAGCCTGGCCGGCCATCAGGATGGCGGCGTGCGATTGGGCCAAGCCGCGATCCTTGTTGTAGCTGGTCAGCATGCCGAGGATGGATCCATCGTCGAAACGAAAGCGGGCCAACATCATATTGGTACCGGCGAGCTTCAGGATTTGCGCATTGCTCATACCTTCGATCATGTCGGCGACATCGCTGCTGATGCCCAACCGGAAGATGGCGGTTGCCTTGTCGGCACGAATCATTTGTTGTGCGAGCATCAAGTAACCCAGATTGGCGTCACGGATCTCTGCAATCATGTCGTTCGTATTCATGGTGGAACTCCCGTCCGGTGAATGCTGGCGGCAACAAATTGCGCGCCCAGTGATTGCATTCTGGACGGTCGATCCAAGGGAGCCAATAGGCAACAGGAGGTTTTTGAGGTAGGAGACGCACACAGGCCACCTGTAGGCGTTTGTCTTACAAACGTCAGGCAGCCGATACTTGGAGGCAACTTGAATGCCCCGGAACTGGCTTGCTGTCTGGGTTTCCGGCAATCAGGCTATTTTGTTAGCCCACGAAAACTATCCTTGCAGCAATGTTTTACCAGAGAACTTTTTTTAAACTTTTTACTGAAAATTTCCGAAAATCCGTTGCGCGAGCACAACCAAAACACTTCCGGACATCCTCTACGAACCATCTACGGCACGTTTTTTGGAAACTTTAGGGTTTTCGCGAAAAATTTTTAAATTTTTTTCGCACCCGCCCATATCCATCTCTGGTTACGACCGGGGTCGCGGAAACTTTAGGGAAGAATCGAAAAATTTTTGAATATTTCGATTTTTTTGCGGACTTTAATATTACTTTAACAACTTCCTCGATAAGGGAAGTTGTCGCTACACGCTTAAATTAATTTTTTTATATTATTCTATGAACGAAACACGTCATCTGGCCCCTTGATTCCAGGCGGCTTGACTTGGTTGTTGCAACTCAGGCAATAAACGACCGTTCGGGTCCGCATTTCAATGCAGTCATCTGCCGACGCTCCAGCCGCCATCGCGATAAACCTGTACCTCGTCAAGGTAGACGGCCTTCGTGATTGCAAAAACATCAACGTGATAGCGCGCATCCTTGCGCCGGATGGAGGGCTTGCTATAAACACCATGTTTAGCGCCCAAGGACAGATGGATGCCGCACATGCGCTCATACGTGCCGACGTCGCTGACGAAACGCTCCACGGAAAAAGCCCGGTTCAGGCCGAAGCCGAGCTCACGCAGCCAAACCTCCCCTTCATCGGCCCGAATCTTGGCCAACACTTCGTCGAAATCCGGCGTCGAATCGATGACTTGCACCACCCTGCCCTTTTCCACCACCAGGGTGATCGGTTGGGCCGGCCGATTGGCGGCGAAGGCGGTATCGCCGAATACGCCAATGCGCACGCGGCCATTCACGGCTTCCAGGTTACGCGCCTCGGTAAACACTTCGCCGATGGGAAATTGGCCGCCGACGTTTTTCATGTCGCGGTAATCGCCCACGTTGAGCTTGGCTTCTTCCAGCGCAGAATCGAACACCAGTTCGGCGCCATCGCTATCGACCACGGCGCGTCGCGCGCGGTCGATGCGCTCTTTCAAAGCCTTGCCCACGCCACGATAATAGGCCGGGTCATACGCGAGAGAATCGATGTAATACCGGGCTTCGATGCCGGGCATGCGCGACAGGTGCACGTGTTCGATGACTTTCAAGCCGCGCTTGAACAATTCGACGCGCAGACGGTAGGCATCGAGGCGGAAACCCGTGGTCTGGATCAGCACGACGAGATCCTGCGGCGCCAGAGCCTCGAAGATTGCCATCACCTCGGCCGGTTCGACCGTATCGAAATCGATGAAGCGCGCCTGCGGCAGCGCCTGACGATAGGCATATTCGAGCGTGGCGGCCAGATCGCAGCGCTTGTCGTATACGACGACCGCCGCATGCGCATCGTCATGCATCACGGCCAGGCGCACGATGTCGCTGACATGCCGTTCGGCCTCGACCGCCTTTTCCGCAGGGATGCCGCCGAAACTGCTCACGCCATCCCGCCCAAGGCTTGCTCGATGTCGGCGATCAAGTCGTCGCTGTCTTCAAGGCCGATATTGAAGCGCACAAGGTTACCCTGCTCGTTCCACACCTTGCGGATGCTTTGCATGTGATAAGGCACGCACAGGCTGTGCGCCCCGCCCCAGGAAAAGCCGATCTTGAACAGTTTCAGGGCGTCGACAAAGCGGTCGGTCTGCCCGCCGCTGTAGCGCGGATCGAAGATCACGGAAAACAAGCCGCCGGCGCCGCTGAAATCGCGCTTCCAGGTTTCGTGGCCTGGGCAATCGGGCAAGGCCGGGTGCAGCACGCGGGCAATTTCGGGGCGCGCCTTGAGCCAATGCGCGATCTTGCGCGCCGAAGCGTCGTGCGCATCGAAGCGCAGCTTGAGCGTGGGCAGGCTGCGCGCAACGAGATAGGCGTCGTCGAAACTGACGCCCTGCCCCATGCGCATATGCGCCGTCATCAGCTTTTGATTCAAGGCCTCGTCTCGCGTGATCAGCGCGCCCATCAGGATATCGGAGCCGCCCGACTGGTACTTGGTCAGGGCATGCATCACGATGTCAACGCCAAGATCGAAGGCGCGCAAGGCGATGCCGGCCGACCAGGTATTGTCGAGCGCCACGGCGATGCCGCGCGCATGTGCCGCGGCACAAATCGCCGGCAGGTCCGGCACTTCCATTGAAATCGAACCGGGCGCCTCGGTCCAGACCAGGCGCGTATTGTCGCGCATCAGTGCGGCGATGCCGGCGCCGATCAAGGGATCGTAATAGTCGACCGCCACGCCGAAGTCGCGCGACAGCCAGGCAGCCAGCTCGCGGTTCGGGTTATAGACGTTATCCGGGATCAGCAGGTGGTCGCCGGCCTTGAGGAAGGCGAAATTGACGACGGATAGCGCACTCAAGCCGCTACCGGTCAATAGGCAATGATTTCCGCCCTCGATCTCGGCCAACCGCGCCTCGAGCGTGAAGGTGGTCGGCGTACCGTGCAAGCCGTAGGTATAGCCGGTCTTGTGCTGCCACTGGCGGCTGCGCATGGCCGCCACGTTGTCGAACACGACCGTGGACGCGTAATGAATCGCCGTCTGCAGCGCGGCAAAACCCTCCGGTGCGCGGTAATCGCTATGCACCAGCGAGGTTTGCAGGGACTTCTTTTGTGTCAAGGCACTCTCCGCTAGCGAGTCGGGATCGAATCAGATTACTCGACGACGGTGCGAACCACCTGGCAGCGCCGTTTCTCGACATAGAACGTGAGGGCGCCACTATGGTTCTCGCCGCTGCCGGCATAATGGATGCGCCAATTATCGCCATCGCTCTCGATGGTCGATGTACCCGGCTCATCCCGCCCGGCCAGAAGCGCATCGGTCATGGATTGCGCCTTTTCCTGGCAAGACTCGTAAGCCGGCGCCTGCGCGACGGGGAGCGGAGGCGGCGCCTCGGCACAGGCGCCGCATAGCGCGGCCAGCGCCAGGCCGCCAATCCTCATGGCCTTCATGCCTGGCCCCACAGGTCGTGCGCGTCGGACGCCGTCACCTTGACGTCGACGAATTCGCCGACCTTGAGCTTCAGATGCGGCTCATACGGCGCCTTGACGTAGACCACGCCGTCGATCTCGGGCGCATCGGCCGCCGAACGCCCCACGCCGCCGCCATTGCGTTCGACTTCATCGATCAAGACGCGCACAGTCTTGCCGACCTTGGCTTGCAGGCGCTTCCTGGAAATCTCTTCCTGCAATTGCATCACGCGGCCGCGCCGCTCTTCACGCACTTCCTCGGGCACGGGATTGTCGAGCGCATTGGCCGTCGCGCCTTCGACCGGCGAATAGGCAAAGCAGCCGACGCGATCGAGTTCCGCCTCGCGGATGAAGTCGAGCAGCGTTTCGAACTGCTCCTCGGTCTCACCGGGAAAGCCCGCGATGAACGTGCTGCGGACGGTGAGCTCCGGGCACACCTTGCGCCAGGCCTGCACGCGCTCGAGCGTCTTTTCGGCGTTGGCGGGCCGCTTCATGCGCTTCAACACCTCGGGGTGCGCGTGCTGGAACGGCACGTCGAGATACGGCAGCACATGGCCCTTGAGCGGCCCTTCGGCCATCATCGGAATGATTTCGTCGACGTGCGGATACGGGTAGACATAGTGCAGCCGCACCCACGCGCCGTACTGCGCGGCCAGTTCGCCGAGCGCGCCCACCAGCTCGGTCATGCGCGTCTTGAGCGGCCGGCCGTTCCAGAAACCCGTGCGGTATTTCACGTCGACGCCATAGGCGCTCGTGTCCTGCGAGATGACGAGCAGTTCCTTCACGCCCGAACGGAACAGGTTTTCGGCTTCGAGCATGACTTCCGCGACGGGGCGCGAGACGAGGTCGCCGCGCAT
>DASVYZ010000623.1:0-4956 GCA_036391935.1 Burkholderiaceae bacterium
GTCCAGCTTGTCCAGCGTGGCTTCGTGTTCGGCAAGCTCTTCCTCGCTGGCGGCCAGGATCAGGATCTCCGGGATGGGAATCAATTCCGCATCGCCGCCCTCTGCGCCCGCCTCGGCCATGCCGCCGTGGTCCATGGTCAGCATATTCTGGCCGCGTGTCATGGCCAGGTAGACTTCGGCCAGCAGTTCGGCGTCGAGCAAGGCACCGTGCAGGGTGCGGTGGGCGTTGGAGGTTTCGTAGCGGTCGCACAGGGCGTCGAGCGAATTGCGCTTGCCGGGATGCAGTTTCTTGGCTTCGACCAGGCTGTCGATGGTATTGGCGACCTGCTTGTCGTAGGGCGGCAGGTTCAGGCGGGCAAATTCGGCATCGAGGAAGCCGGTGTCGAACGGGGCGTTGTGGATGATGACTTCGGCATCCTTGATATAGGAACACAGCTCGTCGGCGATTTCGGCGAACTTGGGCTTGTCGCTCAGGAATTCGGTGGTCAGGCCGTGCACCGCCAGCGCGCCCTCTTCCGAATCGCGTTCGGGGTTGATGTAGTAGTGGAAGTTGTTGCCGGTCAGGCGCCGGTTAATCAATTCCACGCAACCGATTTCGATGATGCGATCGCCGGATCTGGCGTTCAGGCCGGTGGTTTCGGTGTCGAGTACGATTTGTCGCATGTTGCTTTCCTTTCGAGCCTTACATCACGGATGCGGCGCCGCGATTGGCCAGCGCATCGGCCGCCTCATTCCCTGCATGGCCCGCATGCCCTTTCACCCAGCGCCATTCCACATGGTGGCGGTTGCGCGCTTCGTCAAGCTGCTGCCACAGTTCGGCATTCTTGACCGGCTCCTTCGCGGCGGTTTTCCAGCCGCGCGCCTTCCAGCCGTGTATCCATTCGCTGATGCCTTTTTGCACGTATTGGCTGTCGGTATAGACCACGACGTCGCAGGGGCGCTTGAGCGCGTTCAAGGCTTCGATCACGGCGCGCAATTCCATGCGGTTGTTGGTGGTGTTGCGTTCCCCGCCGAACAATTCCTTCTTGTTGTCGCCGGCGATGAGCAAGGCGCCCCAGCCGCCCGTGCCGGGGTTGCCTTTGCAGGCGCCGTCGGCATAAATTTCCACTTTGGTGTTTTCCATCGTCCTTGCTTATTTTCTTTATTTGTCGATCTTGCGTAGTTGGTTGGCCACCGGCACGCCTTGCGCGGCCTTGGCGGTTTTGCGTTTCAGAGCCGGGCCGACCAGGTGCATGCCGCGCACGCGCTTGACGGCTTGCAGGATGTAGACGGCGCCGAAGTAAGGCCACCAGCGGTCGCCGGCCTTTTCCATGAAGGCGAAGCGATTGAGCCATTTTTCCGAGGTGAATGGCGGCGCGTAGCAGCCGAAGTGGCCGCGGTTGACTTCGAATCCGAGCAGCTTCAACCAATCCTTGATACGCGGCAGGCCGATGAATTCGCCGTCGAGCGGCAGAAAGTGCGAGCCGGTCAGGCGGCCCGTGACCTGGCGCGCGCCCCACAGGCTGGCCGGGTTGAAGCCGCAGACGATGACTTGCCCTTCGGGGATCAGCACGCGTTCGACCTCGCGCAGCACCTGGTGTGGTTCATCCGCGAATTCGAGGGCGTGCGGCAAGACCACGAGGTCGAGGCTTTGCGAGGCGAAGGGCAGCTCGGCGAAGTCGTGCACCACGGCCACGCGCGGACGGCCCTCTGCCGCTTCCGTTGCCGGCAGATGGGTGTCGGAGAGAAACTTGCTCTGCATGCGGTTGGAACGCAAGGCATCGATCTGCGGCAAGCCGATCTGGATCGCGTTGAAGCCGAAGATATCGGCCGTCAATTCATCGAGCCGCGCCTCTTCCCAAGCCCGGACATAGCTGCCGGCCTGGGTTTCGAGCCAGGGGCCCAGGGCTATAATGGTTTTTTCTGGAGGCTGTTCTGCCATGAGTAATGTAAGTGTTTTGACTGTACCGGCGTTTTCCGACAATTATCTTTGGCTGATACACGACGGCAGCAAGGCCGTCGCGGTCGACCCGGGCGATGCCGGCCCTATCATGGCTGCGCTCGAGGCGCACAAACTATCGCTAGCCGCTATTTTACTGACTCATCACCATGCTGACCATGTCGGCGGTGTCGAAACGCTGTTGCGGCATGTTAATCAAGCCGATTTTCCCGTCTACGGCCCGCGCCGCGAACACATTGCCGGCGTCACGGTCAAGCTCGGCGAAGGCGATACGGTAAGGCTGTCGGAGCCGGCCTTGCATTTCGAGGTGTTGGATGTGCCGGGCCACACCAGCGGCCATATCGCCTACGTCGAACGGCAGCAGGGCTGGCTGTTTTGCGGCGATACGCTGTTTGCCGCCGGCTGCGGCAGGCTCTTTGAGGGTACGCCGGAGCAGATGACTAGCTCCCTGGCCAAGCTTGCCGCCCTGCCGCCGCAGACCCAGGTTTATTGCGCCCACGAATACACCTTGGGCAATTTGCGCTTCGCCTTGGCGGCTGAGCCGGGCAATCTTGCCATCAAGAAAAGACTTGCCAGGGAGGAAGAAAAACGGGCGCAAAACCTGCCTACCGTGCCCACCGCTATCGGCCTGGAATTGCAAACCAATCCCTTCCTGCGATACAAGGAACCCGAGATATTGCAAGGCCTGCAGGCGAGCGGTCGCATCATGGACAGCGATCCGGTTCGGGCTTTTGCCGCCTTGCGCGAGTGGAAAAACCAGTTCAAATAATTGATAAGACAAATAATTAATCTTTATTCACTTTTTGTAAATTGTCTTGACGCGGAAAAAGCCCCCTTATTACACTTGACTCTTAAAATTCAATTCACCGGCTTGTCACAATGGCCGATGACGTTGGGTCGTTTCGAATAGATGTGGCATTAATCTTGCCTAACGGCATGCATGGGGGCTACCCCGGCCGTGATTCGTGATGGTCCCCACTACTGAGAGTGAGTACCCATGCATTTATCCAAAGCGATCGCGCTTTCCATCTCCATCGCATTCTCCAGCACGGCCGTCCTGTCGTTTGCGGCGGACTCGTCGCAGGCGCCTGCCGGTGCCGGCAGTCCGGCTGACGGTACCGCAGCCACCCTGGCGGCACCGACGGTATCGACGACAATTGCGCCGGCCACCGCCCCTGCACCCGTATTCGACACATCGCTCAAGCTCAATGCGGCGCCGGACCGCAACATGGGCCCGAACGATCTGGCGCTCGACGGATTGCTGATGGAAGACATGGATTTGTGGAACCGCATCCGCAAGGGCTTCGCGATCCCCGACCTCGATAATCAACTGGTGGCGAACCAGACTGCCTGGTATGCCGCCCGCCCCGACTATATCCAGCGCACCACGACGCGCGCCTCGCGCTACCTGTATCACGTGGTGGAAGAGCTGGAAAAGCGCGGCATGCCAACCGAGCTGGCCTTGCTGCCTTTCATCGAATCGGCCTTCGACCCGCAGGCGCTGTCTTCGGCCAAGGCTTCGGGAATGTGGCAATTCATGCCGGCCACCGGCACCACCTTTAACCTGAAGCAGAATATGTTCAGGGACGACCGGCGCGACGTGATTTCGTCGACCGATGCGGCACTGACCTATCTGCAGCGCCTGCACGATATGTTCGGCGACTGGCAACTGGCGCTGGCAGCCTATAACTGGGGCGAGGGTTCGGTGCAGCGCGCCGTCAACCGCAACCGGGCGCTGGGCCTGCCGACCGACTTCGAAAGCCTGGCGCCGCGCATGCCGGCCGAGACGCGCAACTATGTGCCCAAGCTGCAGGCGGTGAAGAACATCATTGCCAATCCGGGTTACTACAGCATCGTGCTGCCGCAACTGGAGAACCAGCCTTACTTCGTCACGGTGGACAAGTCGCACGACATCGACGTGGACGTTGCCGCCAAACTGGCGGAGTTGCCGCTCGATGAATTCCGCGCACTCAATCCGCAATTCAACCGCCCCGTGATCACCTCGGACACACCGATCCTGCTGCCCGAGACCAATGCCGACAAGTTCCGCGAAAACCTGGCCAACTGGGGCCATGCGTTGTCGAACTGGACGTCGCACACGATCACCACGGCGCGCGAGAAGATCGAATCGATCGCCGAACAATTCGGCACCACGCCGGACGTATTGCGCGAAGTGAACCATATCCCGCCGCATACGCATCTGGCCGTCGGCTCGACCATCCTGGTGCCGCGCACCGAGGCCACGGCCAATATCGATATCGCACCCGAGATCGCGGAAAACGCGCGCATGCAGATCGAATCCGACGCGCCCGCTTACCGCCGCGTCTTCATCCGCGCCAGCCGCCGCGATACGCTGTCTTCGATTGCGGCGCGCAATCATGTGAGCGTGGCGCAACTGAAGTCCTGGAACGATCTGCGAGCCGACCGCATTGCGGCCGGACAGCGTATTGAAGTGCAGGTGCCGGTTCGTTCCACGGGCGGCTTGCGCCGCATCGCCGCACATGCGCCGGTGCGTTCGACGCATCATGTTGCTGCTGCGGGCCATCGCGGCCATATCGTGGTTGCTGCCAAGGGCAAAAAGCGCCACGCTTGAGTTGTTCACATCCACAAGTTGCCCACGGAATTTGTGGGCAAGCTTGTGAATAAGTCTGTGAAGACTTTTCAACTCATTGATTCACAAGGAAAAATTTCCATTGCTCAGGAAACAGGCAGCGGTGACAACTCGCTGCCTGCGCTCCTGAACCGAATCGGCGCGAGGTCAAAAAAAAGAGGCGCCGCAAGGGCGCCTCCAGTGATGCTTGAGCGCTTGTATCAACGCAGCGCGTTCTGGAAATCCTGATCGGCCAGCAAATGCGCGATCTCGTCCTTGACGGTCGCGATATAGCCGGTCCGCGCGGCGGGAATCGCCACGGCGCCGATAAAGGACGAATCCCATTCGCGGTCCGCCGTGACGACCTTGTCGAACACCTTTTTCCCGTCACGCATGACATTGAAGCGCACGGCGATGTGGGCCGTGC
>DASVYZ010000624.1:0-1576 GCA_036391935.1 Burkholderiaceae bacterium
GCCCGGATGGTCCCGATCGATTTGGCAAAGACGCCCAAAGCCGTTCAATTGTCACAGTTTCGCCATGTTTTACCTGATTCCGTTTGCGTTTCAGTTAGAATGAATTTCACAATAGGAGCGCTTATCCAGCGCGAGCCAAAAAAATTGAGACGGGCAGAAAGCGCCATGAGCAATGCCAGAGACATTCTGCGCGGCACCGAAGACGAGCTTCGTCAAACCTTGCTCGAATATCAAGCGATTCTCGATAACGCTTCGCTCGGCATTACCTTTACGCGCAACCGCACTTTTTTGCATTGCAACGACCGCTTTGCCGAAATGTTCGGCTGGACCAGCGAAGAACTGGTCGGCAGGGCCACCCACATCGTCTACCCCTCGGCCGAAGCCTACGAAGCGCTGGGACGCATCGCCATTCCCACGCTATCGGCGGGGCGGCGCATGGATACCGAACTGCAAATGATGCGGCGCGACGGTTCGCTGTTCTGGTGCCGCATGCTGGCCAACGCGATCGACCCGGGCGACCACAGCAAGGGCTCGATCTTCATCACCGAGGACATCACCGAGCGCCGCACCGCCGTCGAAAAGCTCAAGCATGCGCTGCTCGAACAGCAAGCCATCCTCGACAATGCGGTGATGGCCGTCGCCTTTGCCAGAGGGCGCGACCTGGTCCGTTGCAATACCCGGCTGGAGCAATTGTTCGGCTACGATCCGGGCGAACTCGATGGCGTCAATACCGCCGTCCTGTTCCGCACGCAGGAAGAATTCGAAGACGGCAACCACGGCTACCTCGCCATGATCCGCGAAGGCTCGTATGCGGGCGAACGCATGATGCGGCGCAAGGATGGCAGCACCTTCTGGTGCCGGCTGCATGGCAACCTGGTCGAACGCGACGATCCGGGCAAGGGCTCGGTCTGGCTGGCCGAAGACATCACCGAGCGCAAGCTGACACAGGAAGCCCTGCTGCGTACGCGCGACGAACTTGAGGTGCGCGTACTGGAGCGCACGGCGGAATTGGCTGCAGCCAATGCGCGACTCGAAAAGGAAATCCAGGAGCGCCGCATCGCCGAAGAGAAGGTGCGCCACCTGGCGCATCACGATGCCTTGACCGGCTTGCCCAACCGCCGCCTGCTGGAAGACCGGCTGGAACAGGCGCTGGTGCGCGCGCGGCGCCAGCATCTGTACGTCGCCGTGCTGTTCATCGACCTCGACCGCTTCAAGACCGTCAACGATACCTTGGGGCACCGCGTGGGCGACTTGCTGTTGCGCGCCGTGGCGATCCGGCTGCGCGAATCATTGCGCGAAGGCGATACCGTGTCGCGCGTAGGCGGCGACGAGTTCGTGCTGGTCTTGCCCGACATGGCAAGCACCCTGGCAGCGAGCGATACGGCGCACAAGCTGCTCGAATCGCTGGCCCAGCCTTATGCGATCGAAGCCCATATGCTGAACGTGACGCCAAGCATAGGGATTGCGGTTTTCCCCAAGGATGGCACCGACGTGGAAACCTTGATCGGCCGCGCCGATATCGCCATGTACCATGCGAAGCAGATGGGGCGGAAGAATTATCAGCTGTTTGATCTCG
>DASVYZ010000625.1:0-2088 GCA_036391935.1 Burkholderiaceae bacterium
ACCTTCCCCGAAGTGTTCCCCGTGCCCAAGATCGGTGGCCAATCGGCCAAGTACATCGAGAGCGCCTTGAACGCCTACAAGAAGGGCGACCGCAAGAACCCCAGCATGGTCGGTATCGCGCGCGGCCTGTCCGACCAGGACATTGCCAATATCGCCGCCTACTACTCGGAACAGAAATAAGGGGAACCCGAACATGAACAAGATTATCGCCTCGGGCCTCGTTGCCATCGCCTCGCTCGTGTCCGCTTCGGCCTTCGCCGGCGGCGACGTCGAAGCCGGTAAGGCCGTCGTCGCCAAGTACAATTGCGGCTCCTGCCACGGCGCCGACCTGAACAGCCCGATTGCGCCCGACTACCCCAAGCTGGCCGGTCAGATTCCGGATTACATTGCCCACGCGCTCAAGGCATACCAGCGCGGCGATGCTGGCGCTAATGCCAACGGCCGCGTGCAACCGGTCATGGGCGCCATGGCCAAGCAATTGAACGACCAGGAAATCAAGGACGTGGCCGCCTACATCGGCAGCTTGCAGGGCAATCTCGTTACGGTGACCGAGCCGAAGTTCCGCAAATAAGCTCGATTCTCGGATCACAAAAAAGCCACGCGATGCGTGGCTTTTTTGTGGAACATCGTCGGTGCTGGACGAAGCGAAGCCAAGCGTGACCCGGCCCAACATCGGCGCCCCGATTCAACGCACGCGGTGTTGCGAGCCCCGTCACGTTGGGCTTCGTTGATGTTCACTGTGCGACGGCCGGCGCAACCTGCCCTATTCGCGCGTCCTCCGGCTTCAAAGTCGGCGCTTGACACACTCCACATAAGCCGCACCATCAGGCGGCACGCTGTTGCGCTGCGAATTCCAGATCATCTGCCCCAGGCATTCCATCACCTCGTGATGTGCCTCGTGCTTCGAGCCGAGCTTGTGCGCCAGCGCGTCCGTCGCGCCGCGTATGCCGGGCGGCTGGTCGATCGATACCTGTTCTTCTATCGACAGGTGCATGGACAGATGCAGGAAGGGATTGGCGCGTCCGCCTTCCACCGAATAGTCGGCCGCCAGCGCCTGCTCGACATCCTGGAAGTCGGCATGGTATTCGGGATGCTCGGCAATCCAGTCGCGCGCGATCGCTTCAAGCGGCGTCAAGACTTCGTTGCCGCGGTATTTCTGGAAGACCATGCAAAAGAAACGGCGCACGTCTTCTTGGGAGGGATTGAACATGATGCGGGAATCCTGGATCGAGCCCACATTGTACGGAAAAACAATAATTCCGGGATTAGATTACCATACAGCGGTTTTGACATTTACCGAATGGAACCATCATGACCCAGACCGTTTCCCTCGCCACCCTGTTCACCGAAGCCCGCACGCACAACGGCTGGCTGGACAAGCCCGTCACCGACGCCGAATTGCAGCAAGCCTATGAACTGGCGAAGTGGGGCCCGACCTCGGCCAATTGCTCGCCCATGCGCATCGTGTTCGTACGCTCGGCCGCCGAAAAGGAAAAGCTCGTGCCCTGCATGTTGCCCGGCAATCAGGAAAAGACCAAGGCCGCGCCGGTCACCGCCATCATCGGCATGGATACGGAATTCTATGAAAAGCTGCCGCAATTGTTCCCGCACGCCGACGCGCGCTCGTGGTTCGTCGGTAACCAGGCACTGAGCGATGCCACGGCTTTCCGTAATTCCTCGCTGCAAGGCGCCTACTTCATGCTGGCTGCGCGCGCCGTCGGCCTCGATTGCGGCCCGATGTCGGGTTTCGATGCGGACAAGGTCAATGCAGCGTTTTTTGCCGGCACTTCGGTGAAGGTTAACTTCATCTGCAATCTCGGGCATGGCGACGCTTCCAAGCTGTTCGGCCGTTCGCCGCGCATGACGTTTGACGAGGCTTGCAAGGTCGTTTGATTTGTTTGTAAGGGGCGGCGCCGTCAATGATGGCGGAGCTGCTTCCCTTGCAAAATCGTAGGCTGGGACGTGTCCCAGCCTACAGTTCTATCCGGCTTTGAGGTGCGGCAACCGTGCCGGCTTCCTTAGACGCCCTTACCCGGCAGCGGCGTCTTTTCCTTGAATTCGCACAGATCCGCGATCGCGCAATTCCAG
>DASVYZ010000626.1:0-4153 GCA_036391935.1 Burkholderiaceae bacterium
CGGCATCGGCGTGGGCGGCAGCATCGTGGCCAATGGCGGCAAGCTGACCGGCGCCGACGGCAATCCTGCCGTGCTGACCCTGGCCGGCGTCGGCTCGACGGCCGGCGTCGATATCAAGAACGGCAATGGCAACGGCGGTAACGGCGGCGGCAATGGAAACGGCAACCATAACAACAACGGCCGCGGCTTGTTGACGGGCGGGGATCAGAACCTGCAGAGCCAGTCGGGCGGCAGCCTTGCCGGCTCGGGATGGCAGGATCAAGGCGGCAGCCAGCAGGGCGGCATTCAATTCGTTCCCACCACCACGCAGACCGTGTGGAGTTCGGTGCCGCTCGCCAGTTCGGAGCCGGTAGGCGGCACCGTGCGCGACAGCGATACGGCGGTCGGCAGCAGCGGCTTGTCCGCGGCCGTGCCGAGCCAGGGCGAGCAACTGGTCAACCCTGGGCCGGTCGCGTTGCCGGCGCTGCAAGGCAGCGATGCCAGCCATTCGAACCTGCTCAACTGGAAGCCGCCGGGACACGTTGAGCAACCTTCGGGTGACGATCTCGGCGCACTCGACGTGAACGGCGCGCGCGCGATGCGCGGCCTGCCGGAGGGCGCGCGCGCCGTCGTGCCGCTGTTTGCGCAAGGGCATGGCCGCAATGTCGAGCCGCATCATGGGCAAAAGCACGCCGCGGCAGCGCATGCCGGCACGCAGGGCAAGGCCTCGCTGAGCCAGCAGTTTGCGCGCTATGGCAAAGAGGCCTGGGAACACGACAAGGCGGCATTGGTGGAAAACGCCCGGCAGTCCGCGCAGCGGCGTACCGGATAGGGAAGACAGAGGGGCGCCCGGCCTGGGCGGGTAATGAGGCACAACATTCATATGGGACGAGATAGAACGACATGAAGACTACGCAAACCGCGCGGCGCCGATCCGGTATCGCCACACCTTTTGCCAAGGCCGCCATGGCCTCGGCCATCGCCCTGCTGTTCGCCGGCTGCGCCGTGCACACGAAGCCGCTGACGGCGGAAGAGCAGGCGGCCCAGGTCAAGAGCGACCGCGAGGCGATGTTCGCCGGGCAAGACCCGGTGACCAAGCCCATCACCATGTCCGAAGCGATGGCGCGCGCCATCAAGTACAACCTGGACAATCGCCTGAAACTGATGGAAGAAGCGGTGGCCCAGCGCCAGCTCGATCTCGCCAACTACGATTTGTTGCCGCGCCTCACCGTGGCCGCCGGTTACACCGACCGGAACAACGTGCTGGGCTCCTCTTCGGAAGACGTCTTCACCAATACCCAATCGCTGGTGCCGTCGACGTCGTCGGACAAGGCGCTGCGCAACGCCGACCTCGGCTTCAGCTGGAATGTGCTCGACTTCGGCGTGAGCTACTACCAGGCCCAGCAGCAGGCCGATCGCGCGCTCATCATGAAGGAGCGCCGGCGCAAGGTCGTACACAGCCTGATGCAGCAAGTCCGGCAAGCCTACTGGCTGGCTTATGGCGCGCAGGAAATCGAAAGCAAGATCAAGGTCATGCAGATGGATGTCGAGGCCGCCATGGGCGATCTGGACCGGATCCAGAAGGAGAAGCTGAAGTCGCCCAAGGATGTATTGGCCGAGCGCCGCCAGTTGCTCGATACCGAGCGCCAGCTCGAAGTGATCCGCGACGAGCTGGCCCAGGCCAAGCCGCATCTGGCCGCGCTGATGGACCTCGACCCGGCCCAGCCGTTTACGCTGGCTCCGGAGAGCGATATGGCCGTTCCCAGCGTCAAGATGAGCGTGCAGGAGATGGCCGAGACCGCGCTGACGAAGCGCCCGGAAATCGTCGAAGCGCGCTACAACGAGCGCATCGGCGTCACCGAGACCAAGAAAGCCATGGCCAAGCTGATGCCGGGCCTGGAAATCGACTTCGGCGAGCACTACGACAGCAACAGCTTCCTGGTCAACAACCATTGGGGCGACGTCGGCCTGCACGTGAGCTGGAACATCCTCAACCTGCTCTCGGCCAAGCAGATCACCGATACCGCCCAGGCCCAGGCCGACGTGGCCAAGATGCAGCGCATGGCGCTGAACATGGCGGTGCTGTCGCAGGTCTACATCGCCGAGCGCGATTATGAAGGCCGCGACCGCCAATACAAGCTGGCCCAGCAGTTGGCCGAGGTCGATCACGAGATACTGGATCAGGCGCGCAACGAAACCAAGAGCAATGCCCAGGGCAAGATGACGCAGATCCGCGCCGGGCTGAACTCGCTGTATTCCGACTTGCGCGTGCGCCAGGACTACGGCGCCTTGCAGAACGCCTACGGCAACATCATGGCGAGCATGGGGGCCGATCCGTTGCCGGAATCGGTTGCCGGGCACGACCTGACCTCCTTGACCCAGGCCGTGGAGCAGGCGCAGCACGCCAGCATGTGAGCACTTTGCCGGCAAGACCGGCGGGGTTAAGATAGACAGCCGGTATCATGCCGGCTGTCTCTTTATTGAAGCGAACAAATTGATGAATCCACGCAGTACCGGTAGTACCGCCCATGCCGGCCGAGGGCTAGCGAAGACGGGTTTCATGGCGTGCCTGCTGGCTTGGGGCGCGATGGCCGACGGCGCGCAGGCGGCGCAGCCTGCCACGGCAGCTGCTTCGGCCGCGCCGGCAGCGGCGAAGCCGGTTGCGCCCGCGCAGCCGGCGGGGGCGCTCGGCGACGGCAAGGATGGCAATATCCGCGTCCAATTCGTGCCGTACTCGCAAACCATCCTGTCCTCCGAGCTCTCGGCCAAGATCGCCGCCATGCCCTTGCGCGAGGGCGATACCTTTCATGCCGGGCAGACGCTGATCAGCTTCGATTGCAGCCTGTTCCGTGCGCAATTGAACAAGGCCGAAGCCTCGGCCGAGGCGGCGCGCCAGACCCTGAAAACCAATCAGCGGCTGGCGCAATTGAATTCCATCGGCGCGCTCGACGTCGACCTGGCTGCGGCCAAGGTCAAGGAAACCGAGGCCGAAGCGGCCGCCATGCGCGCCACAGTCGGCAAGTGCGCGATTGCCGCCCCTTTCACCGGCCGTGTCGCCAAGCTCGATGCGCAGGCGTATGAATTCGTTGCGCCGGGCAAGCCCATCATGGAAATCCTCGACACGCGCCATCTCGAATTGCAGATGATCGTGCCGTCGAAATGGCTGGCCTGGCTCAAGGTTGGCAGCCATTTCACGGTCAAGGTCGACGAGCTGGGGCGCGAGTTTCCCGCCCACGTGGTGCGCCTCGGTGCGCGCATCGATCCGGTCAGCCAGTCGATCTCGCTGGCCGGCGAAGCCGACGGCAACCATCCGGAGCTCCTGCCCGGCATGAGCGGCGCGGCCAGTTTTGCGGCCGAACAGCCGAAATAGCGGGGATCGGACGTGACGCAAGCCCATCGTCCCGCAACGCCGCAAGACCCGGCGGTGCGCGAACTCGCGACGCTGCTGCAGTTGAGCCGTCGTGCCCGCGACGCCGACAACGCCGAAGTGCTAGGCTTCGTCGCCGTCAATGAAACGCGTCAATTGTTCGATTACCGCCAGGCGGCGCTCGGCCGCGTCAGCATGTTGGGCCAGGCCTTGCCGGGCGAGGTGATGGCGGTCTCCGGCCTGCCGCAGCCGGACCCGCAGGCGCCCTACGTGCAATGGCTGGCGCAAGTGTTCCGCCACCTGGCCAAGCTCGACCTGCCCGAACCCGGTGCGGCGGTGCGCGCGTTTTCGGCAAGCGATTTGCCGGAACTGCTGGCGCGCGACTGGGCCTCCTGGTTGCCCGAGCATGCCTTGCTGCTGCCGCTGCAAGGGCCGGGCGGGCATTGCCACGCCAACCTCCTGCTGGCGCGCGAGGCGCCATGGGACCAGCACGACATGCTGCTCGGCGCGGAATTGGCGAACGCTTATGGCCATGCGCTGGCGCGTTTCGTCGCCGCCGAAAATTGGCGCAACCAGTTCAAGGCCTGGTTTCTGCCGGCCAAAAACCGCTGGAAGATCGCCCTGGCCGTGCTCGCGGCCTGCCTGTTCCCGGTGCGCCTGTCGGTGCTGGCGCCGGCCGAGGTCGTGCCGCTCGAGCCTTTCCCGATCCGTGCGCCGCAAGACGGCGTGGTCGATCAATTCCACGTGCGGCCGAGCCAGCCGGTCAAGGCGGGCGACCCCCTGTTCGATCTCGATACCACGGTCTTG
>DASVYZ010000627.1:0-2529 GCA_036391935.1 Burkholderiaceae bacterium
ATCTACAACGCGCCGCCCGAGACGCGCGCGGCCATGGAAGCGGCGCAAGCGGCCGCCAAGGAGCCCCAAGGATTGATGCAGGGGCCGTCCGTTCCCTCCGCCGCCATGGGCCAGGACGACGTCGATAGTTTACTTGCCGACCTGGGGTTCTGATGGATGACATGCTCAAGGATTTCGTCGTCGAGGCACTGGACCTCGCGACGAACGTGGAAGAGCACTTGATGTCGCTGGAGCGCAATCCGGACGACCCGAATGCGCTCAATGCCTTGTTTCGTTCCTTCCACACGATCAAGGGTGGCGCCGGCTTCATGAACCTGCCGGCCATGGTGTCGGCCTGCCACCTGACGGAAAACCTGTTCGACGCGCTGCGTACGGGCAAGGCGCCAGTGACGCCCGAAGCGATCGAGGCATCGCTGGAAGCCAACGGCTTCGTCGCCGACCAGTTGAACCAGCTGGCGGCGGGCGCCGAGCCTTCGTCGCTGCCGGCCATGCCGGAACATTTGTCGACCAGCCTGACCGCCGCCATCGAAGGCAAGGGCGCGGCCAAGCCGGCGCCCGCACCGGCTCCGGCGCCGAAGCCGGCGGCAAGGCCGAAACCCAAGGCCAAGCCGGCCGAGCGTCCGCACGACGCGAACGATCTCGATTGGGTGGCGTATTTCAATGCCGTGGTGCCGCCGCATGCTCAGGTTGCCGCCAACGCTGCCGGTTCTGCCGGGCATGACGAGGTCGAGGAAGAAGAAGCCGTCGAGGCCGCTGCGCCGGCGCCGGTTGCCGCAGCTGCGCCGGCCCCCAAGGCTGCGCCGGCCGGCGAGCGCATGGTGAACGCGCCGGTCAAGGAAGACAGCATACGCGTCGATTCGGTCAAGCTCGATGCCTTGCTCGAAGTGGCGGGCGAATCGGTGCAGGCGGCCAACCAGGCCGCCGTGCTGCTGGAAAAGCTGAACCAGTTCCAGTTCGAAGGCGATGCCGCCACGCTGATGTCGGCGCTGGCCGAAACGCTGAACCGCGCCTCGCGCTATTCGAGCGAATTGCAGCGCGCCACGCTGTCCACGCGCATGCAGCCCGTGGGGCGCTTGTTCCAGAAATTCCCGCGCCTCGTCCGCGAGCTGGCCAAGGAATTGGGCAAGGATGTGGAACTCGTCATCGAAGGCGCCGAAACCGAAGTCGACCGCGTGGTGGTCGACAGCCTGTACGACCCGCTGGTGCACATGCTGCGCAATGCGCTCGACCATGGCATCGAGGAAGGCCCGGACCGCGCCGCCGCCAACAAGCCGGCCAAGGCCGTGATCTCCTTGAAGGCATGGCAGGAAGCGTCTTCCGTGATGATTGAGCTGTCCGACGACGGCAAGGGCATGGACCCGAAGAAGCTGCGCGACAAAGCCGTCGCCAAGGGCTTGATCAACGAGAATGCCGCGCAGACCGACGACGAAGCCTTCCAGCTGGTGTTCCTGCCGGGCTTTTCGACCAAGGAGGTGGCGTCGTCCGTCTCCGGCCGCGGCGTGGGCATGGACGTGGTGAAAACCGCGGTGGAAAAGCACCGCGGCACGATACGCATCGATTCCCGGCTGGGCTTGGGTACGCGTTTCTCGATCCGCCTGCCGATCGAACTCTCCATCGTGCCGACGCTGATGGTACGCACCGCCGGCGCCGCCCTGGCCATGCCCATGGCCGTGGTGGAACGCGTGGTGGAATTACCCGACGAATTCCAGGAAGTCGGCGGCGCCCCGGTGATGCGCGACCAGGGCCGGCCCCTGCCGGTGCTGTCGCTGTCGAGCATTCTGGGCTATGAAGCGAATACGGAAAAGGTCGGCATCGTGATGGCGGTGCCGAGCCCTTACATCCTCTCCGTGGCATCGGTCGATGGCACGGCCGACCTAGTGATCAAGCCGATGACGGCGCTGAGCGTGCCGGGGATCGCGGGTACGGCGCGTTCAGCCGAAGGCGAGCTGGTGCTGGTGATCGGCCTGAGCTTCCTGATGGATGGATGCCGGACGCAGGCGCGCTTGGCGGCTTGACCTTCCCCCTTGCCTGCTGTTGCTGGCTCCCTCACCCTGATCTGCCCGACCCGCCTTGTTCCGGGCGGGCCGCCTTTTCATACGCCCACATGACCACCTGCCAATCATTGCAGGTGACCGGCGGCACTAATTCATTTATATTAACTTTATCGGCTTGGTGCCGAGGCAGCTTTTGTTTTCGAGAACAGGATTCTTACCCGCCACACTATGATGCATCCCGTCCGCTCCCATAAAATCGCTCTCGCCCTGCTCGGCTTTGCGATCGCCCTGTCCACGCATGCCGGCGAGCTCGAAGGCAACGTCCTCGACCAGAACGGCAAGCCGGTTGCCAATGCGCTCGTTGCCGCAATTCCGCGCCAAACGCAGATTGGGGCCGACGGAAATATCCTGCGCCATCTGGGCCATAGCGACGCGCAGGGGCACTTCCTGCTGCAAGGCCTGCCTGCGGACTCGTATGGCGCAACCGCCACCGCGTCCGGGATGGAACCGGCATTCATCGGCAATCTGGCGATTC
>DASVYZ010000628.1:0-12160 GCA_036391935.1 Burkholderiaceae bacterium
ACGAATCTGATAGATGTTCGCGCAACGGGTCAAGGTCGGACCGAGAAGCGCAGCCGTACGTGAGGTACGGCGAGCATCACAGGTTCGAGGTCGGCCCATTTCGCGGACATATGCCGATTCGGCGACTCACATGCGCTCAAAGATACCTGCTGCGCCCATACCCGTACCGACGCACATGGTGACCATGCCGTACTTCAGGTTGCGGCGGCGCAGTGCGTGCACCACGGTGGCCGAACGAATCGCGCCGGTCGCGCCGAGCGGGTGGCCCAGAGCGATCGCGCCGCCGATCGGATTGACCTTGGCAGGATCGAGACCCAAGTCCTGGATCACGGCCAGCGATTGCGCGGCAAACGCTTCGTTCAACTCGATCCAGTCGATCTGGTCTTGTGTCAGGCCGCCGGCCTTCAATGCCGCCGGAATCGCTTCCTTGGGACCGATACCCATGATTTCGGGCGGCACACCACGTACGGCGAAGGACACGAAACGCGCGAGCGGAGTCAGGTCGAATTGCTTGAGAATCTTTTCGCTGACCAGGATCAGCGCGCCCGCGCCGTCCGAGGTCTGCGAGCTGTTGCCGGCCGTGACGCTGCCCTTGGCGGCGAACACGGGCTTCAGCTTGGCCAGGCCCTCGATGGTCGAATCGGGACGTGCGCCCTCGTCTTGCGACACGGTGCGCTTGACGATGTCGATCTGGCCGGTGGCCAGATTGGGCAGGCGTTCGATGATTTCAAACGGCGTGGTCTCATCCTTGAATTCACCAGCTTGCTGGCCGGCGACGGCGCGGCGGTGCGATTCGAGCGCGAACTGGTCTTGTGCTTCGCGCGAGACCTTCCATTGCTGCGCCACTTTCTCGGCAGTCAAGCCCATGCCATAGGCCATGCCGATGTTCTCATCCTTGAACATGCCCATGTTCATCGACGGATGATGGCCGCCCATGGGGATCATGGACATCGATTCGGTGCCGGCGGCGATCATCACGTCGGCCTGGCCGACGCGGATGCGGTCGGCAGCCATGGCGACGGCCGTGATGCCCGACGCACAGAAACGGTTGACGGTCACGCCGCCCACGCCTTGCGGCAGTCCGGCCAGCAGCACCGACATGCGGGCCACGTTCATGCCTTGCTCGGCTTCCGGGAAGGAGCAGCCGACGATGGTGTCTTCGATCAGCTTGGGATCGAGGTTCGGCACTTGTGCCAGCGAAGCCTTCAGCACGTGGGCCAGCAGGTCGTCCGGGCGCGTATTCTTGAACATGCCGCGCGGCGCCTTGCCGATCGGGGTGCGGGTGGCGGCGACGATGTAAGCGTCTTGAAGTTGTTTAGTCATGTTGGTTCTCCGTTACTGTGTGGATCGCCCGGCGATCACTTCACGCCCTTCTCCCGCAGGCGGGAGAAGGGTCGGGGATGAGGGGCGTCGCAAAAGATGCTGCGCTCGGAAGTTCATTCGGCTCATGCGAGACTAGTTGCGGACGGGTTTGCCGGTTTGCATCATGCCCATGATCCGCTCCTGCGTCTTGGGATGTTTCAGCAGTTCCACGAACGCCTTGCGCTCAAGATCGAGCAGCCATTGTTCGCTGACCATGCTGCCGTTCTCGACTTCGCCGCCGCAGACGATCTCGGCGATCATCGAGCCCAGCTTGTAGTCGTGCGCGGAGATGAAGCCGCCGTCGCGCATATTGACCATCTGCGACATGATGGTGGCCATGCCGTAGCGGCCCGTGACCTTGACCGGCGCCTGCAGCGGCGGACGATAGCCGGCGTCGAACATGGCGCGCGCTTCCACCTTGGCTACGTGCAGCAACTCGTAGGCGTTGAAGACGATCACGTCGTCGGCCTTGAGGTAACCCATCTTTTGCGCTTCCAGGGCCGACTTCGACACGTTGGCCGTGGCGGCGTTGGTGAAGTAGTCTTTCAGGAATTGGAAGATGTCGTTGCCCTTGGCATCGTTCGCTGCGCGCACGGCGGCTTCCTTCAAGCCGCCGCCGGCCGGCACCAGGCCCACGCCCACTTCGACCAAGCCGATGTAGGATTCGAGCGCAGCCACACGCTTGGAAGCGTGCAGCATCAATTCGCAGCCGCCGCCCAATGCGAGGCCTGCCACCGCAGCCACCACGGGCACGCTGGCATACTTCAATGCCTGATGTGCCTGCTGCAGGCGCGCCACTTCGGGGCCGATCGCATCGGCACCGCCGGACATGAACACCGGCAGCATCGATTGCAGGTCGGCGCCGGCCGAGAACGCCCCGCCGTCGGCCGCATCGGTGTTCCAGATTACCAGGCCTTTGTAATGCTTTTCGGCTTCGGCGACGGCCTTGGCCAAGCCGTCGATCACTCCCTGGCCGATGACGTGCATCTTGGTCTTCAAGGACAGGATCAGGATATCGTCGTTCTGATGCCAGATGCGGACCGAGTCGTCTTCGTGCACGGTCGTGCCGGCAGTCTTGCCGTCGGCAGCGCCGGCGCCCAGGACGGGAGCGCGGAACGCCTGGCGTTGGTACACAGGCAAATCGGAACGCGCTACGTTGGTTTTCTTGGCGGGCGACCACGAACCGTCCTCTGCGTGCACACCGGAGCGGCCGTCGAATACCCAGTCAGGCAGGGGCGTATTGCACAGCGCATTGCCGGCATCGATGTCTTCCTTGACCCAGGTGGCGATCTGCTGCCAGCCGGCGGCTTGCCAGGTCTCGAACGGGCCGAGGTTCCAGCCGAAGCCCCAACGCATGGCGAAGTCGACGTCACGCGCGTTGTCGGCAATATCTTCCAGGTGCACGGCGATGTAGTGGAAGGCGTCGCGGAAAATCGCCCACAGGAATTGCGCCTGCTTGTTGGTCGATTCGCGCAAGGTCTTCATGCGCTTGACCGGGTCCTTTTCCTTCAGGATGCGCGCCACCAGGTCGTCGGCCTTGCCGCCGCCGGGCACGTAATCGCCCTTGGCCGCGTCGATGCGCAGGATGTCCTTGCCGACCTTCTTGTAGAAGCCGGCGCCGGCCTTCTGGCCCAGCGCACCGGCTGCGATCAGCTTGGCCAGCACTTCCGGTGTCTTGTAGACCGGGAAGAACGGGTCGTCCTGCAGATTATCCTGCATGGTCTTGATGACATGGCCCATGGTGTCGAGACCGACCACGTCGGCGGTACGGAACGTACCGGACTTGGCGCGGCCCAGCTTGGCGCCGGTCAGGTCGTCCACCACGTCGCACGAAAGGCCGAACTTTTCGGCTTCATGGATGGTTGCCAGCATGCCGAAGATGCCGACGCGGTTGGCGATGAAGTTCGGCGTATCTTTGGCGCGCACCACGCCCTTGCCCAGCGTCGTGGTCAGGAAGCCTTCGAGCTGGTCCAGGATTTCCGGCTTGGTCGAAGCGGTCGGAATCAGTTCCACCAGGTGCATGTAGCGCGGCGGGTTGAAGAAGTGCACGCCGCAGAAGCGCGCCTTCAATTCGGCGTCGAAACCGTCGGACAGGGCCGTGATCGACAGGCCGGACGTATTGGAGGCGAAGATCGCGTTCGGGGCGATGTGCGGTGCGACCTTCTTGTACAGGTCATGCTTCCAATCCATGCGTTCGGCGATGGCTTCGATGATCAGGTCGCAGCCTTTCAACAACTCGAGGTTGTCTTCGTAGTTGGCGACTTCGATCAGCGAAGCGTGATCCTTGTTGCCCAAGGGGGCCGGGCTCAGCTTCTTCAGGTTTTCAATGGCGCGCAGCACGATGCCGTTCTTCGGGCCTTCCTTGGCCGGCAGATCGAACAGCACGACGGGTACACGGGCGTTGACGCAGTGGGCGGCAATCTGCGCACCCATCACGCCGGCGCCCAGCACGGCGACTTTCTTGACGATGAAATGAGACATGGGGGATTCCTTTATCGTTTAGAACAAGTCGGCGTCGAGCGCCAACAAATTCGAAGCACCAGAACGTGCCTGGCGGATCAGCATTGCGGTCTCGGGCAACAGACGCGCGAAATAGAAACGGATGGTGGCAAGCTTGGCGGTGTAGAAGGTGTCGCCCGAATCCTGCTTGTCCAGTGCGATCTTCGCCATGCGGGCAAAGAAGTAGGCATAGACCATGTGGCCCACGGTACGCAGGTAAGGCACGGCGGCGGCGCCGACTTCATCCTGGTTCTGGAAAGCCTTCATGCCGATTTCCATGGTCAGCTTGGTGACCTTGTCGCCGATATCGCCCAGCGGAGTGATGAATTCGCTCATCGCTTCATCGGTGCCGTATTCTTCGACGAAGGATTTCACCTTTTCGCCGAACTTGCGCAGCTTGGCGCCGTTGTCCATCAGGATCTTGCGGCCCAGCAAATCCAGCGACTGGATGGTGTTGGTGCCTTCATAGATCATGTTGATGCGCGCGTCGCGCACGTATTGCTCCATCCCCCATTCGGCGATGAAGCCATGGCCGCCGAAGACTTGCATGGCTTCCGACGTCGCAATCCAGGCGTTGTCGGTGATGAAGGCCTTGATGATGGGCGTCAGGAGCGCGACTTCGTCGGCCGCTTCCTTGCGCACTTCCTCATCGGGGTGGTTCAATTCGCGGTCGATCTGCAGCGCGACGTAGGCCGAGAAGGCGCGCGCGCCTTCGGCATAGGCCTTACCCGTCAACAGCATGCGGCGCACGTCGGGATGCACGATGATGGGGTCGGCGGGACGGTCGGGCGCCTTCGGGCCGGACAGGCTGCGCATCTGGATACGGTCTTTGGCATAGGCCAGCGCGTTCTGGTACGACACTTCGGTCAAGCCCAGCGATTGCATGCCGACACCGAGACGGGCCGCGTTCATCATGACGAACATGGCGTTCAAGCCCTTGTTCGGTTCGCCGATCAGCCAGCCGGTGGCCGAATCCAGATTCATCTGGCAGGTCGAGTTGGCGTGAATGCCCATCTTTTCTTCGATCGCGCCGCAAGTGATGGCGTTGCGCGCGCCGAGGCTGCCGTCGGCGTTGGGGATGAACTTCGGCACCAGGAACAGCGAGATACCCTTGGTGCCCGTGGGCGCGTCGGGCAGGCGGGCCAGCACGAGGTGGATGATGTTCTCGGCCATGTCGTGTTCGCCGGCCGAGATGAAAATCTTGCCGCCGGTGATCTTGTAAGAGCCGTCCGCTTGCGGTTCGGCCTTGGACCGCAGCAGGCCCAGGTCGGTGCCGCAATGCGGTTCGGTCAGGCACATGGTGCCGGTCCATTCACCCGACACCAGCTTGGGCAGGTACATGGCCTTTTGCTCGGGCGTGCCGTGGGCGTGCAAGGCCTCATAGGCGCCGTGCGACAGGCCGGGATACATGCCCCAGGCCTGGTTCGACGAGTTCAACATTTCGTAGAACGAATTGTTGACCACGATGGGCAAGCCCTGGCCGCCGTATTCTGGATCGCAGGAGAGCGAGGGCCAGCCGGCTTCGACGTATTGCTTGTAGGCTTCCTTGAAACCCTTGGGCGTCGTGACGGCGTGGGTTTCCTTGTCGAGGTGGCAGCCTTCGCGGTCGCCCGAGTGGTTCAAGGGGAACAGCACCTGGGACGTGAACTTGCCGCCTTCCTCGAGCACCTGGTTGATGGTGTCGGCGTCGATGTCGGCATGCGCCGGCATCTGCTTCAATTCATTCTCCACCTGCAGCAATTCGTGCAGCACGAAATGAATGTCGCGCATCGGTGGGGTGTATTGACCCATTTCTTTCTCCTATTGTGCTGCTTGAACGGCAGCGGATTGACGTTTGTCGGTTCCTTCCGACGGCGACGCATCGGAAGCGGGATTGCGGTAGACCTCGAGCAGGCGCGCGAAGCCGTGCTGCGCACGGTCGACGCTGCCGGGCCGCTTGATGAAACGGGCATCGTGATGCAGGGCCAGGATCAGGCCATACATCTCGTAGACCACCTGCTGCGGATCGACATCGTCGCGCAAATGACCCAGTTCCATGGCCTGGCGCACGCAACGATGCAAGGCATCCTGCCAGGCCATGACCATGCCGGCCAGCTCTTCACGGATGGCGCCGGGCCGGTCGTCGTATTCGGCGGCGCCGCTGATGTAGATGCAGCCCGAGGCGATTTCTATCGTCACGCGCTTGACCCAGCGCGCGAACATCGATTCCAGGCGCGGCAAGCCGCGCGGCTCTTTCATGCTGGGGTAAAACACTTCCTGCTCGAAGTGATGGTGATACAGCTTCAATACTTCGATCTGCAAGTCTTCGCGCGAGCCGAAGTGGGCGAACACGCCGGACTTGCTCATGTTCATCTTGTCGGCCAACAAGCCTATGGTCAAACCTTCCAAGCCATCCCGGCTGGCCAGGTCGAGCGCCACGTCGAGAATGGCGGCGCGGGTCAGTTCGCCTTTACGCATGAATTTTTGCGTGGTGTTGGTAACAGTCGAAGAAGCCACTTTCTGTCCTGATCAAAGTTGTTCAAATAACGACGGGCGCCTTATCGAACGCCCGTACTATTATGCACCTGATTGCGTAAGTCAAAGCATATTCTAGAGGGGGTTTTCTAGACCCGTACCATTGGTGCCATGCAGCATAAAACCGTCCGTTTTCATAGAGCCGATTTATCGATCTGGCGCCGGTCGCGCTTGGTCGGACGGCCCTTGATCGCAGCGCCCGGTTCATGGAAAAAACGGCGGTCTTCCGCCAGCATCTGGCGCTTGGCAATGCTTTGCTCGGTCTCTGCGTACAAGGTCTGCGCCACGGCAGCCGAACCGCGCACTTCGGCCAAGGCCAATACCTTCACTTCCCAGCGCGTCGAACCATTATCGACGTCGAGCAACATGCCGGACTTGACGGCCCGCGCCGGCTTGACGCGCTCGCCGTCGAGCCGCACACGGCCGTTTTCGACTGCGTGAGCCGCCATGCTGCGTGTCTTGAAGAAACGCGCGGCCCAGAGCCATTTGTCTATGCGTACACTGTCTTCCATGGTTTCCCGTTGAAAAGGAATCTGCCGCGAGCCGGCTTACGTATAATACAGATCAACTACTTGCCATCTCGCCAACGGCTACGCCAACCTTCTTGAAGAGGTAAAAACCTTGTCCGCCGACGATCCCCAACAGCTCAAAGCCTGGCTGGCTGCCGTTGCAAAAAAAGATAGCCTATCGTTCCGCCTATTGTACGACGCCGCCTCGCCGAAACTGTTCGGCTTCGTGCTGCGTATATTGGTCAAGCGCGAGTTGGCCGAAGACGTGTTGCAAGAGGCCTTCGTGAGCATCTGGAACAACGCAGCGAGCTACCAGCCCCATCTGGCCGCGCCCATGACCTGGATGACGACCATCGTGCGCAACAAGGCCTTCGACATGCTGCGCAAGCTTGACACAGCAAACGAGACGGTGGAAATCGACAACGACAGTTTCGACAAGGAAGTGATGGAAGCCCTGCAAAGCCCGGACTCGACACCGCTCGAATCGCTGCAAATGAGTGGCGACGCGAAGGCGCTGGCTCGTTGCCTGTCGCGCCTCGAAGGCTTGCATCGCCAGGCCATCGCCCTGGCCTTCTACCATGATTTGTCGCACACCGAAGTGGCCGAGCAACTGAAGCAACCCCTGGGCACGATCAAGACCTGGATCCGGCGCGGGCTGGAACGCTTGCGCCTGTGCATGACCAAGCTGGAGGGTGCATGAATATCCAGCACAATGACAAACTGCGCGACCAGTTGAGCGCCGCCTACGTGCTGGGCACGCTCAAGGGTGCGGCACGCCGCCGCTTCGAGGCTTACATGAAGGAGAGCGCGCTGATCCAGCGCGAAGTCGGCGAATGGGAAGACCGGCTCAATCCGATGGCCGAGTTTGCCGGCGCGGTCAAGCCGCCGGCGCGCGTATGGAACGCCATCGAACAGCGCATCAAGGGCACGGAGTCACGTTGGGCCTTCTGGATCAACCTGCACAACGATCTTGCCTTCTGGCGCGGCCTGGGCCTGGTATCGACGACGGCGGCGTGCATACTCGTAGCCTTCCTCGCTACGCGTGCGCCGGAACCCTCGCAGACTGCCGCAACGTCTTACGTCGCCATGCTGGCCGACGACAAGGCGCAACCCGTCATCGTCATCACGGGCGACGCCAACAAGCATCAATTGGTGGCGCGCCTGGTTTCGCACCCCGTCGTCGAAGAAGGCAAGAGCCTGGAATTGTGGGCCGTGCCGAAAAAGGGCAATCCGCGTTCGCTTGGTCTCGTCTCGGCTGACGGCGGCGTGACTCTGCCCCTGCCTGATTTCGCCACGCCAGGGTCGGCGCCGGTGTTGGCCGTGTCGCTCGAACCGAAGGGCGGCTCGCCGAATCCGAATGGGCCGACCGGGCCGATTTTGTTCAAGGGGGCTTGGGTGCAGATATAGAACCGCGGCGCGGCATGCCAGCCCGCGAACGCAAAACACCTATCGTTTCGAATGACTGCTGACAACATCTACCAGCCTGGCGAATTCAAGATTGAAATTCCCCAATCCATTCATCTCGTGCACAAAAACGGCACGCATCGAATCGTTCCCTTGGGATTTTGCTGGCCCGGCTTTTTGCTGCCTCCAGTGTGGGCGCTATCGGAAGGGCTGCGGCGCCCCTTCTCTCAGCCTGCTTTTCGTCCTGACAGGCAGAACCTTTGAAGCGGTGGAGTTCTTTTGCGCGCAAGGTGGGTCTTGTGCCGCCATGCCTTTCGCAGGTTTGCTTAATGTGAACGGATTGATCAGCTACCTGTTTGCAATGGGCTACTTCGGATATCAAGGCAAAGAATTGCTGGTCGCGGACCTGCTCAAGCACGGATATTTTGTTGAAGGTACAGCACGTCCTATCGAACCCGACGAATACGAGTCGTGAAAAAACCGCATGCTGGACGCAACGGTACTCGGGCGCCCATCATGTGCCGCCAACAACTTCCTTGCTGCACTTGGTGGGTTACGCCACGCTTACCCACCCGTCCTAAACGTATTTACTCCATGTAACCACGCGAATGATGGTCTGATAAAGCAGGAACGCCGCCCCATACCAGACACGCTTGAGCCAGGGAATGTCGGCATATTCCGCACGATCGACAACGACGCCTTGCGCCACGTCCTGCTCGATATGCGCGCGCAGCGCCTTGGCAAACTGCACGTCGCGGATCACGACATTGGCTTCCTTGTTCAGGAACAGGCTCAAGCCGTCGATGTTGGAGGAGCCCACCGTGGCCCAATCGCCGTCAACCACGGCGACCTTCGCATGCAATTGCGTGTGGCGGTATTCAACCAGCTTGACGCCGGCTTCGAGCAGCTTGGGATAGAAGGAATGCGCCACGGCATCCTGCAGCTTGAATTGGCCCACGCCCAATAGCAGCGTGACGTCCACGCCGCGCGAGACGGCCTGCTCGAGCGCGCGGCGCAGCTTGTGCCCCGGCGCGAAATAGGGATTGGCAATCAGCACGCTCTGTTGCGCGTGCCCTATCGCCTGCAGATAGGCTTTCTGTATCGTGCGCCGGTTGCGGAAATTATCGCGCACCACGAGCGCCGCCCGCACTGCCCTGGGGTCCATCGCGCCCTTGGGCTTTTTTGCCCGGCGCAGCAATTCGATGCGCGAACGCAGCTTCATGGGCCCGACACGCAGCCATTGCTCTTCGGCTTCGGCCTGCATTTCCGCCACCAGCGGCCCCTTGATGCGCACGGCGAAGTCCCAGCGCGCGTGCGGCAGCAAGGCGCGCGTATCGTCGTCGGTATACATGTCGTCGATGATGTTGATGCCGCCGATGAAAGCCACACGGCGGTCGATCACGCACAGCTTGCGGTGGTTGCGCGCCACGCCGCGCCAGAACCAGGGATTGAAATTGCGGTGCTCGACCCCGGCCTCTTTGAGTTCGCTCTTCAAGAGGGCGCTGTGCGTGCGGCCGGTACCGGTCCAATCGGTCAGCACGTGAACCTTGACGCCGCGCGCAGCAGCTTGGGCCAATGCCGTCTTGATGCCGTCGCCCGAGGGGTCGTGCGCGAAGATATAGGTTTCGAGGTAGATCTCGTTTTGCGCCGCGGCACAGGCTTCGATCAACGCCGGGAAAAACTCAACGCCGCCATGAAGCAGCACGACTTCGTTATTCCCGCTGAATTTGAGCGCGCGCATGCGATAGCGTCGGACCTAATGCTTGGTCAGCGTCGCCACGATGGGCGCATGGTCCGACAGCCTGGCCCATTGCGCGCCGTGCAGCACCTCGGCCGTTTGCACGGCAAAACCGCGCACATAGATACGGTCCAGCCGCAGCCAGGGTATCAGTGCGGGAAAGGTGCGGGCGGGCACTTGCTGCGCCGGATCTTCCACGCTGTCGAACACTTCCACCACACCCAGATATTGCCGCAGGTCGCCGCCGAGGCGGTTGCCCCAGTCGTTGAAGTCGCCCGCGATGATGATGGGCTCGTCCTTGCCCGCCGACGCCTGCACGCATTCGATCAAGGCCTGGTTTTGCCGCCGCCTGCCGCCGCTGAACAGGCCGAGATGGACGACGTAGCAGTGCACGTCGCCACGCTCGGTCTGCAGCACGCAGTGCAGGATGCCGCGCTGCTCGAGGGCGTGGTCCGACACATCCTGGTTGCGGCTGGAACGGATCGGGTGCCGGGACAAGAGCGCGTTGCCGTGGTGGCCGTGGTCGTAGACGGCATTCATGCCGTAGGCGCTGTGGTGCGAATCGCCCGCCAGGAATTCATGCTGCGCCTGCTCCGGCCAGAGGTTGGCGTGGCGCATGGCGTTGATGTCGTGCCGGCCCTGCACTTCCTGCAGGAAAATGATGTCGGCTTCCATGGCGGACAGGGCCTGCTTCAAGGCATGGATGCGCGGCATGCCGCGGAAGCTGGTCACTCCCTTGTGGATGTTGTAGGTAGCAATGCGGAGTTCCATGGCCATACCCTTGTCTTATCCGCGCCGCGCCGGCAATTGCAGCACCGCCTCGGCATTCGAGGGCGAAAAACACTTGTCGGCTGCATCGCGATAGGGCAGCCAGACGTAATCGACATGTTCACGCGGTGAAAGTAGCACGGGCATGCCGGCCGGCACTTCAAGCCCGAAAACGTGTTCCGTGTTGTGCGTCACACCGGGCGCATAGCGATGGCGCCATACGGGGTAGATTTCGTAGATGTTGGACAGTTCCCAATCCGTCAACGCTGTGCGCGGCACGCCATGCTCGCCCGTGCCGCCGACCACGATGCCGGTTTCTTCGCGCAATTCGCGGATCGCGGTCTCGAACAAGTCTTCTTCCAAACTGTCCTTGGAGCCGGTGACCGATTGCCAGTAGCCGGGCTTGTCGGCGCGCTCGATCAAGAGAACGTCCAAGGCTGCCGTGTGGATAACGACCAGGACCGATTCCGGAATCTTGTAAGTGGATTTCATCAGCTTAATAAAAAAAGGCACGGTCGCCCGTGCCTTTCATTATGCCGCAATTCTTCCAGCTTACTCGGTCGCAACCACGATCGGGTTGCGCAGCTTGATGTGCACTTCGCGCAACTGCTTCTCGTCGACCGTCGACGGCGCCTGCGTCAGCAAGTCTTGCGCGCGCTGGGTCTTGGGGAAGGCAATCACGTCGCGGATCGATTCGGCACCGGTCATCATGGTGACGATACGGTCCAGGCCGAAGGCCAGGCCGCCGTGCGGCGGCGCGCCGTATTGCAGCGCGTCGAGCAGGAAGCCGAACTTCAGCTGCGCTTCCTCGGCATCGATCTTCAGCGCGCGGAACACCTTGCTCTGAACATCGGCGCGGTGGATACGGACCGAGCCGCCGCCCAGTTCCCAGCCGTTCAAGACCATGTCGTATGCCTTGGCGACGCACTTCCCAGGATCGGTCTCGAGCATGTCTTCGTGGCCGTCCTTCGGGGCCGTGAACGGGTGGTGCGTGGCGTTCCAGCGCTGGGCTTCGTCGTCGTATTCGAACATCGGGAAATCAATCACCCAGAGCGGCTTCCAGATGTCGTCGAACAAGCCGTTGGCCTTGCCGAATTCGGAATGGCCGATCTTGACGCGCAAGGCGCCGATGGCGTCGTTGACGACCTTGGCCTTGTCGGCGCCGAAGAAGATCAGGTCGCCGTCTTGCGCGCCGGTCAGCTCCAGTATCTTGTTGAGCGCATTGTCATGGATGTTCTTGACGATGGGCGATTGCAGTCCTTCGCGGCCCTTGGCCTTTTCATTGACCTTGATGTAGGCCAGACCCTTGGCGCCGTAGATGCTGACGAATTCGGTATAGGCGTCGATCTCGGAGCGCGGCATGGCG
>DASVYZ010000629.1:0-3169 GCA_036391935.1 Burkholderiaceae bacterium
GCGGTAGCCATGCGGCATCATCGCACGCTTGTCGCGCGCCACGCAACGCTGCGCGCCTTGGATGGCAGCGAAAGGCATTTTCCGCGATACGCGATATACGTTCGCTATTGATACCCCTTCCAGCGCATCAGCCGCTCGTCATTCGCTTCCTTGAGCAAAAGACGCGCGCGCGTGGCATCGGCTGCGCTTTGTTCTGCATTCTTGGCGTCCCGGCTGTCGAGGCTCATCGCCAGCGCCTGGATCGCAACGGGATAGTCTGCGGCGGCCGATTTCTCAAGCCATTCCCTGGCTTTCCCGTCATCCCTGGCAATGCCTTCGCCGGACGAATAAGCGTTCGACAGCAGGAACATGGCCTGGGCATTGCCCTGGTCGCTCGACGCTTGCAGCCAGCGGATGGATTCCTGCAGGCTCTGCGCCGTGCCGTCGCCGTACTTGGCCATTCTGGCGAGCATGAAACTGGCTTTGCCGTTGTTTTGCAATGCGGCCTTTTCATACCAGGCCCACGCCTGCGCGTGGTCGGCGTGAAACCCGCACGTGCCTTTGTATAGGGCCTCGGCCAGCATGAATTGGGCGTCGGCGTCGCCGCCTTTTGCCGCGCTCTGCATCCAGTTGCGCGCTTCCACATCGTGCTGCGGCCAGTTGAGGTAGGTGAGCGCCAGTTCGCGTTGCGCGATGGCTGAGCCTTGCCTGGCCCAGGCCGTCAGCTGTGCGATGGCGTTTGCCTGGTGCGCACCTTGCGCCAACATGCCCGCCGATTCGATTTGCGCGCTGGCCGGCGGCGCAGAGACTTGTGTGCACGCCGCCAATGCCATGCATGCGGTCAGTGCCGGCGTTCTGCTGAATATGGACATCATGTGTTCATTGCTTACAAATTGCGGTTGATCGGGGCATTTTGTGGGCAAGCCAGGTAAGGGGGGCTCCCTACTGCAGCCCCCGGAAGCGTTCATCGTCATCCGCCTCTATCGATGCCTCTAATTCGCTTCCCCCGCAGGCGGGGGAGCGCAATCTGGTTTGGCCTATTCTTGCACCGGTTGATGCGTCGCCAAGGTATCCCGGCAGAGAGAGCCAAATCGCGACGCCCCTCATCGGATCGCCGCCCGCCCTTTCCCTCTCCCGCCTGCGGGCGAGGGGTTCCCAGGCGTCGCTTACACTTGTGGGTACGCGCTTACTTGCTCAGATCGATCGCATAGTGCGCGAAGCCGTTCGCATCCACGGCGCCCTCGGCGGTCACGCGGGCGAGGCCCAGGCTTTGCGCAATCGCCATCTTGCCGGGGGCGGAACGCAAAATGACCGGCCCTTGCGTCGCCACCTTGACGAAGCTCCAGCTATGCCCGCTGGCATTGCCTGCCACGGTCAGCGCGCCTTGCTTCTTGATGTAAGCGGCGACCACGGCCTGGTTTGCATCCGGCGATTGGATGATGGTCTTGCTGCCGTCGATGCCGGGGAAGTTGCCGCCGCCGCCTGCGCGGTAGTTGTTCGTCGCCACGATGAAATCGTCGGTCGGCGCCACTGCCTTGCCGTTATAAGTCAGGTTGACGATGCGGCTGCCCACGGGCTGCGTCACGTCGATCTGGTATTGCAGGGCATTGTTGGCCGCGTAGAAGACGTCGTAGTTGTAGATCGCCGAATACGACGGCACCAGGTCCTGCTCGGTCGTCAAGGCCGGGTTGATCTGCGCGAACTGCTTGGCGGAGGTTTCCAGCCAGTTCTTCAGGTCGGAACCCTTGATTTTCACTGCCTGGATATTGTTGTTATTGTAGAGGTACAAGTCGCCGGGGTTGCGCACTTGCAGGGAGACCGGCGCGGCCGATGTGGCGCCGGGGGCGACGTCGGTAAAGTCGGTCGGCCCGTTGCGGCCGGCCTTGAACGGCGCGCTGCATGAAATCACGGGAATCGACTTGTAGCTCGCCAGGGTCGCATCGGTGGAGTTGGCGATGTAGTTGGAGATGTAGTCGATTTGCGCCTGGTTGACGATTTGCAAGGCGCTGACATCGCCCACCATGGCGAAGAAGGCCGACATTTCATAGCTGGTTGTCGTGCCCAAGGGCTGCGTGGCGTAGGCGATGGTTGCCTTGTGTTCCGTATCGACCAGCGGTTCGATGGCGGGATCGGCGGCGACGACGGTCTTGCCGTCGGTGTATTTGAAGCCGCGTGCCTCCACCGATGTCTGGCCTTTCTGCACGACCCATTTTCCGCCCTGGTATTGCAAGGTCATCTTGATGATGCCCAGGCGGCGGCCCCAGCTCTGCGCCATCACGGCCGGCACGCCGTTGACGAAACCGTTGGTGGTGTCCACCAGGTTGGCGGGCAGGGCCGCCAGCGACGGGTCGATTGCCGGGCCGCCGGCTTCCTTTGCCGCCGGGAAGATCAAATGCGCGTGGCCGAGCAACAAGGCGTCGATGCCGGTGTTCGCCAGATACAGGCTGCCGTTTTCCATCTTCGGGCTGTAGGGCGACGCATCCAGGCCGCCGTGCGACAGGGCGACGACCAGGTCCGCACCCGCGCTGCGCAATTGCGGCACGTAGGTATTGGCGGTTTCCTGCAAGCCGGTGACGGTGACCTTGCCCGCCAGATGCCCCTGGTCCCAATCCATGATTTGCGGCGGCACGAAACTCATGATCCCGACATTGACCGGCACCGTCATGGTCGTGCCGTCCGGCTTGGTCGCGGTGAATTGCTTGGTGATGACGGCGTAAGGATTGAAGATCGGTTTCTGGCTGGAGACGCCCACCACGTTCGACAGCACGAGGGGGAAAGTCGGTGCGCCGCAATTGACCGGCGCGGTAATGCCGGGAATGCCGAAATTGGTGTTGGTGACTTGCTCCAGGAAGCCCAGGCCGTAGTTGAATTCATGGTTGCCCATGCCGCCGCCGTCATACTTCAGCGCATTCATGACCTTGTGCACCGCCAGCGTGCCGCTGCAGGAAACCGGCGCGGCGGCAGCCTGATAGTCGCCCAACAGCGTGCCCTGGATGACGTCGCCATCGTCGAGCAGGACGTTATTGGGGTTTTCCGCACGGGCGGACTGGATCAGGGTCGAGGTGCGCTCCAGGCCGAGGCTGGTATCGGGTGCCAGGCTGTAGTAGTTATAGCTCAGTACGTTTTGGTGGATGTCGGTGGTTTCCAACAGCGCCATGTTGACGGACGTGCCCTCGGGGATGGCCGGCTG
>DASVYZ010000630.1:0-4267 GCA_036391935.1 Burkholderiaceae bacterium
ATTTCAACGTCTGCCGCCCCCCTCCAGACGCGTCATCCAGTTCTTCGAGATCGATCTGTGCGCCAGTTCGCATCATAGGCGTCACGTCGAGAGGAATTTGCTTCTCAATCGGCTGCGCGGAAGCACTTGATTGCCCGACCATGGCCTCCAAAACCTCAAGGGCATGCTCTTGCTCTGCCAACAGTTTCTTGTTGGCTTCGATTTGCTTGCGCAATTCGGCAAGCGCATTAACGGCAGAGTTCATGGCGCGATCCTTTCGATGATGGATGCATTCTACCCTGCTTTTCGATACAGTGGAACAACGGAACCAAAAAAGAAGCAAAAAGAGGGTGATTGAATAACTAAAGCAGTAATTAATTGGATATAAGCAACAAAAAACCCGCCGAAGCGGGTTCTTGGTAGTGTCTCAGTTTGGCCTTACTTCTTCCAGCGAACTTCTGCGGCCTTTCTGGCTATCTCTGCGCGCTGTTCTGGGGTTAGCTTGTCGGCACGGGCCTTGCCGCCCACCAGGCCGCCCTTAGAGGCGCTCTCCTGCGCCTTGGTCTTGGCTGGTGGTGGGGTCGGCTCGACTTCGCCGCTTGCCTGCTGGAAGACAGAATGGGCAGTATGCACGAAGTCTTTGCGTGGGTTGGTCTTGGTGGTCATACCGAAAGCGTAGCATGCCGTTTATATAAACTGTAGATCGTCGTTACAATCGAAGATTCAAACTGAACCACTACCCCCACCCTATTTCCGCACCGATTGCAATACAGCCAGGTAGCGCTGCGCAATCTTTTCCCAATGAAAATGTTCGACCGTATATTGTCGCGCGCGCAGGCCGAATTCGTTGCGCATGGCGTCGTCGTCGAGCGAGGCGGTTATTCTAGCCGCCCAGGCTGCGGCATCGCCGCTTTCGATCAGAAAGCCATTGCCCCCATCTTCGATGGCGTCCTGCAATCCCTCTAGCCGCGCAGCCAGCACCATGCGGCCGTTCAACGAGGCCTCGATCACGGCGATGCCGAAGCCTTCCATGTCGCCTGCCACGCGTATATTGGGCTGCACGAACAGGTCGGCGGTTTGCAGCAAGATATTTCTCGCTTCGTCGTCCACCACGCCGAGAAAGCGCAGGCGCGTTTCGACCTTGGCACGGTCGGCGGAGGCCAGGATATTGGCCTTTTCCGGTCCGCCGCCGGCAACCACATAGATCACATTTTGCGGCAGGCGCGGCAACACATTCTCGATGAACCACGCAGCCCCCTTGCGCTTGGCCAGACGGCCAAAACTGAGCACCACCTTCTTTCCCTCAAGCGTCTCGCCCAGCAAGGCTTCCAGCCGTTCGCGCGGCTGGGGCATGCCTTCCGAACCGGAGTCTATGCCATTAGGGATGAATGTGAAGCATTGCGCGGGAATTCCCCTCGCCTCGCCCGCACGTATGGTCTCATTGCCGACAGCGATCAGGCGGTCCGCGCGCGGCAGAAAGCGCCGCACCCAGAACGCCTGGTAAAACCCGTTATTCCAGGTCAGATCCAGGCCATGCGTCACCACCACGACCGGAGTGCGCGTAAAAAGCTTGGCCAGGAAAGCACAATGCCCCAGGATGCCGCTCCCCAGGAGCACCACGTCATAACGAGCGGCATTGAACAGCACGTAGAACGGCGCGTAAAGCAGGAACCACGGCAGCCGGGACCGACGCCGGTTGGCCAGCAGGCTGACTTGTGCATGCCGGCCCAGCCAGGCGCAAAGCGCATGATTCTGCGTTTCGACGCCGCCGACGATGGGCGGATAGGAATGCGAGACGAAGAGGATTCTGGTGGGATTCATGCAGGCATGGGGCGGCCACGATTGGTTGCCGGCCATGATAGCCAAGGCGGCCTCTGGCGTCAAAAGCCGCCGCACAATAAAAAAAGCCGGCCCCGGGAACGGGCCGGCTTCCTGAAACACGGGCGTATTACTTCGTGCCGCGCATTTCCTTGACCACGTCGTGCGCGCCATAGATCTTGTCGAGCGCCTCAAGCAAGGCTGCGCTGTCGACGGCGACGGTGCGGTTGTTGGTTTCGTCGAAACCGAAGGCGCCGCCCAGCGAATGGATGTTACCGTCGAACACCAGGCCGACCAGCTCGCCCTTGGTATTGACCATCGGGCTGCCGGAGTTGCCGCCGATGATGTCGTTGGTCGAGACGAAATCGAACGGCGTATCGAGCTTCAGCTTGTCCTTGGCTTTATACCAATTCTCGGGCAGCTTGAACGGATCGGCGCCGGTGGCGTGGTCGAAGGTGCCGCCGATGGTGGTGAACGGCGCGACGTCGTGGCCGGCTTCGTTCCAGCCCTTCACGATCCCGTAGGACAGGCGCAGCGTGAACGTGGCGTCGGGGTAGATGCTGGTGCCGAGCATGGCGAAGCGTGCGGCGGCGATCTTTTCATCGGCCTTGGTGATGACGGATTCGACGCGGGCCTCATAATCCTTGCGCAGCGACCGCGTATAGGGGTCGAGCTGGATCATCATCTTGATGAAGGGATCGTCCGAAGCCATCACGGCCTTCATGCCGCCGTCCCACAGTGCCTTGCGCACGGCCACATCGCCCAGCTTGGTGCCGGATACCATGCGCTCGGCCAGCTGCTTGGGCGAGTCCTTGCCCAGCACCTGCATCACTTGCGGGTTGGACGGTGTCAGGTATTCGCGCATCTTGGTCAGGGAGAACGTCAGCTTGACCTTTTCGAAGTCGTTGTAGATCGGCGCAGGCGACATCAGTTCGGCCTCGACTTGCGGCAGGCTGGCGTCGGCAAATTCGGGCAGGCGCTCGCCATTCGGCTTTTCGCGTTCGGCCGCGGCACGCACCAGCGTGCGGGCAAAATGGGCGTACTCACTGTCGAAAGCCTGATTGCCCTCGAACAAGCCGACCGGGCGGTGCATGTCGGCCGCGATCTTCATGGCCTTGGCGATGTCGTCCCAGGCGCTGCCGGTCGAAGCCTTCAGCTTGGGATCGCTGTCGACATAGTGGCGCAGCTTCTTTTCTTCTTCCAGCTTCTGGTTCCACAGCGTCGGCTCAACCAGGGCTCCGCGCTCGCCGCCCAGCGCCTTGATGCTGTTTTCGATGTAGAACAGCGTGGCATTGGCTTCGCGTGCATGCTCTTCGCTTTCCGAGCGGAATTGCGTCAGCGTACCGCGCAATTCGGACAGATAAATCAGCGCTTCCGGCAAGCGTACGTCGCGCAGGTAGCCCAGGCGCGCCATGGTGTATTCGCGTTGCGTGCTGCCCGGATGCCCCGAGGTGAACACCGCTTCGCCGGCCTTGGGGCCTTCGGGATTGACGGTCAGGTAGTTCTCGATCTTGGCCGGCTTGCCGTCTTCATAGACACGAATGAGCGACATGTCGAGGTCGTAGCGCGGGAAATTGAAGTTGTCCGGGTCGCCGCCGAAGAAGGCCACGGATTGCTCCGGTGCGAACACCAGGCGCACGTCCTGGAAGCGGTGATAGCGGTACAGGTTGTACTTACCGCCTTGATACAGGCTGACCATGTCGCAGCGCACCTTGTCGCCGTCGCTGCCGACGCACTCCTTGGACAGCTTGGCCGTTTCGGCGTTCTTGGCCTTGGTGAAGGCTTCGCCGGACAGGCCGGCCGTGGCTTTGTGCATCGCGTCGGTGACGTCGATGATTTTTTCCAGGCGGTTCACTTCCATGGCCGGGCATTTTTTCTCGTCGGCCACGGTGGGCGCGAGGAAGCCGGTCGCCATGAAGTCCTGCTTGTCGCTTGAGAGCTGCTCGACGCATTCGGCGGCGCAGTGATGGTTCGACAGCACCAGGCCGTTGGGCGAAACGAAGGAGCCGGAACAGCCGAAAGCCAGGCGCGCCGAGGACTGCATGGTGTGCTGCAGCCAAGCCGCATCGGGCGCCCAGCCGATTTCCTTCTTCATCTTCGCCGTCGGCGGATTGTCGAAGGTCCACATGCCTTCGGCGGCGCCGGCGGCCAGCGGCGCCAGCATCAAGCCCAGCAAAAGTTTGATTTTCATTCTGTCTTACTCCAGGTCGTTTTTATGGGACGGGTGATGGCACCCGGGCACTAGCATGGCGCCCGAATCGGATAGTGCGGCGTCAGCAGTTATGTCGAAGGCAATAAATTGCGTAAGAAGCGTGCATCCTTTCTTTTACGCAATTCACAACATTTCGCGCCGAGGATGCTGAAGCAAGAACGGCTTGCTGCCAATACCGATGCGACAAGCTGCGAAAAAACGGGGATGAACTGCAGATTGGTGTCTTGAATTTTTTTGCGTGATCGCGCCAAGCTCATG
>DASVYZ010000631.1:0-8002 GCA_036391935.1 Burkholderiaceae bacterium
AAAGACCGGGCCGCTGACGACCGTGCCCGACACATAGGCACCGGCGCCGGCGGCGCAATCGCTCTGGTCGCTGGCCATGGCATGCAGGCTTGCGCTCATCAACAGCGCGGCGATCAAGGTTTTATTCATTTCTGTTCTCCAATTCGATAATGTTTATTCGGATAGTCGTTTACTGTGCCGTCACGCTGACGTTGTCGATGACGAACGAAGTCGGATACTCATAATCGTTTACGGCATTGAAATAGAGTTCGACCGTCTGGCCCTTGTAGGCGCTCACGTCATAGCTATGCAGCTGATATCCCGAAGCCTGGTTCGCGTTGCTGAAGGTAGCCAGGGTCGCAAGCACAGCACCGCTTGTGTTGCGTACTTGGACGGCCATCGTGTCGTAAGCCTTGGTACCGCTCTCCGCCGTGTCGACGTGCAGGTAGAAGCTCAGCGTCGCGGTCTTGGCAGTCGCCGGGATGGCGACTTTTTGGTACACCGCGTCGTTGAGGCTGGTCGCGCCGCCCATCCAGGCGTCGTAATTGCCTGCATAGGCCGGCTCGTCGGCCCAGTAACCGATGTCTCCGGATGCATCCGTCCAGCCCGTGGCGCCGGATTCAAACCCGCCGTTGACGATCAGATTGGTCGGTGTTGGCGTAGGTGTCGGAGTGGGCGTAGGTGTAGGCGTTGGAGTGGGCGTCGGCGTCGGCGTCGGAGTCGGTGTAGGCGTCGGGGTCGGTGTAGGAGTTGGCGTGGGCGTAGGTGTAGGCGTTGGAGTTGGCGTCGGTGTAGGAGTCGGTGTAGGTGTTCCCACCGCCGCATTCATTTTCGCAACGTCGAAGCTGCCCCAGCCCGATGCATAATCCCAGCCGGCCTTGGCGCTGGCGGCACCATTGTTGCCGCTGGTCACGTCGTGGTAGGCCGCGAGCACCGTGGCGTTGTTACTGTAAAACAGCGAGGCCGGGTAGGCAATCGTGTTGCTGTGCGCCGATTGGATGCGGGCCCAAAAGCCGGCGAACAAGGGGGCGGACAGGCTGGTGCCGCCGACCAGGGTCGGCACGCCGCTACTGTTGATCAGGAAGCCGCTGTTTGGGTCCGCATCGAAAGCGATATCAGGCACGCCGCGCTTACCGCTGCTCAGCACGCCGGCATTGCTTTGCCAGGGCTGGGCCGACTCGACGATGCTCGCGCCGCCGCCCGTGCCGCTCCAGACCGTCTCGGAAGCATAGGCCGTACCGCTCGAAGTCAGGGTCGTTCCGCCGACTGCGATCACATAGGGCGAGGTGGCCGGATAGCTTTGCCCGGTCGAGGGCGACGCGCATTCCTGCGCGCCCGCGTCGCCGGCCGCCACCGAAAACACTTGCCCTTGCGCCATGGCTTGCTGAAATATCTGATCGTCGGTCGCCATGCTGCCGTCGGCTTGCGCGGTCGATTCGCAGACGCCGAGCGAAACGCTGATGGTCTTGGCCGTATTGTCGGTCACGGCGCGGTTGAACGCGGTGCCGAGGTCGGCATCCGAGAAGCTGGGCGCCACGTAGAACAGCATGCTCTTGACGCTGCCGCCGGCGGCGGCGAGCGCGGCCTGGCTGTCCAGATCCCACTCGTCGGTGCCGCTGGTGTCGCTGGTCCTGGTGCCGGTATCGATTTCCTGGGCGCTCACCGCGGAATAGCCGCTCTGTGAGGCAAAGGCGCTCAAGTCCGCCAGCGATTGCGCGATATTGCCTTCCGCGATGATGGCGATCGAGGTATTGCCCGCCGTCGGCAGGCCGTCGGCGTCATAGATGGTCGAGAAGTCGGTGGCGCCATGCCCGGCTACCGTGCCTTGCGTCTGCAGCTTGGTCGTATTGCGCACCAGGGTATGCAAGGTCTCGGCGGTCTGCAAACCGTGGACGGCCAGCACGACATCGGCCAGCGCCGCCGGCACCATCGCGTCGGCCTCGTTGACGTGCACCTGCTTCCCGTCCTTGATGTAGGTCTTCAGCGTGGTATTGAAGGCGGCTTTCACCGTGGCGGCATTGCCGTCCGCCATGACCAGCATGCGGTTCGGCGCAACCGTCACATTACGGAAACCGGACGCCGACAAATATGCAACCACGGCGTCGGCCTGTGCCTGCGTCGGGCCGAATTGCGCCGCGAATTGCGCTGGGGTCAGGTATTGCGTGCTGCCGTTGCGGATGTTGGCAGTCAAGGCATCGAGCGCCGCCTTGTTGCGCAACTTCAGGCTGACGGCGATGTGCACCGGTGCGCCGGAGGACATTTCCGTCGCTTGCGCGCCGACTGCGGCGGGATGATTGCGGACGTACGACTTGGTGGCCGTCGGCGCCCATGCGGACGTAGTGCCGGCTTGCGCGCCGGCGCAAAACAGGGTGGCGATGGCGAGCACCAACGGGCGTATTTTCATGGGATGACGATGAACGTGTGACATTTTCTCTCCGTGATTTTGCTATGCGTTTTGGTAGGTTTTTGACGGAAACCGCCCGAAAGAACGCCAGGACGGATTCCGTCACCTTCGGTCATCGCGGCACGGGGCAGGAAGTGCTGCCGCATGCCGGATCGCAAAGGCTTCTTCGTTACTGCCGGTCAGGACAAACTGCTTGGGACAACGGATTGATAGCCGGCAAATCCGGTCTCATCGGCGGAGGGAAAAACGCCCCAGCCATGGGCATCAGATTTTCCGACAGGGCGGACACTACGCTTGCGGATAATAAACTGTCAATAGATTGACAATTTAACTAACTATTTTGTTACTTTTGTTGTGGGAATACCTACAGATCAGGAAGTTTGCGTGTAAATGTCATGGGGGGGTAATATGTTTTTGATAATATTGAAGGAGGTATATCAACTCGATGCATGCGCCGATCAAAGGCGTGACTTATCGCTCTTTAGCGCGAGGTGATTTTTACAGCGCTCACGGAATTGTCTGCTGCAATCAGTATATGGCGGCCGGCTGCATCGGGATCACGCGAGTCTCTGGCTGCCTTGGGAGTCTTCAAGGTTCAAACCGGGCTTGATCAGCGCCGAGGCGGCGGTACTGACCTCGAGGCTGTCGCACTGTTCGATCCAGCAGTCCGGCATCGACTCGAAGCGGTGGTCGTGCCAAATGTCGCCGACGTGCAGCAACGGCAGGGCGCCGGATTCCGGCGACAGCAGCGAAGATGGGGTTCTGCGGGGTGGGGGGCTCGTCAACCAGGCGCGACGGATGCACGAACAATGACGGCTGGATACGGCGGAGAAATCGGTTCGGGAAGGCGACTTCTCCGAACCAATCAACCCTCCAAGATTTTTCGCATTTTGGGAAGGCGAATACCGATGGTGAATCCCTATTTATTAATGGGTTATCGATTTTTTTGTTTCATCAACTTCTGGCTTTTTTTCGATAACTTCAGGATGTTCTCATTAACTACTGACCATTTATAGCTACAACCCCATGCGCCTGCTGGTCGGCATGATAGGAAGAGCGCACCATCGCGCCGACGGCCGCATGCACGAAGCCCATCTTGTAAGCCTCGTCCTCGAACATCTTGAAGGTGTCCGGGTGCACGTAGCGCCGCACCGGCAAATGGTCGCCCGAAGGCATGAGGTATTGGCCTATCGTCAGCATGTCCACGTCGTGCGCGCGCAGGTCGCGCATCACTTGCAGGATTTCCTCGTCGGTTTCGCCGAGTCCAACCATGATGCCGGACTTGGTCGGCACGCCGGGGTGCGCGGCCTTGAAGCGTTTCAGCAGGTTCAGCGAGTATTCGTAGTCGGAACCGGGGCGGGCTTCCTTGTACAGGCGCGGCACGGTCTCCAGGTTGTGGTTCATCACGTCGGGCGGTGCGGCGTTCAGGATTTCGAGCGCGCGGTCCATGCGGCCGCGGAAGTCGGGCGTGAGGATTTCGATGCGCGTGGCCGGGGACAGTTCGCGCACGCGCTCGATACAGGCGGCGAAATGAGCGGCGCCGCCGTCGCGCAAATCATCGCGGTCGACCGAGGTGATGACGACGTAATTGAGCTTTAGCGCAGCAATGGTCTTGGCCAGGTTTTCCGGTTCGTTCGGGTCGAGCGGGTCGGGGCGGCCGTGGCCGACGTCGCAGAACGGGCAACGGCGCGTACACTTGTCGCCCATGATCATGAAGGTGGCTGTACCCTTGCCGAAGCACTCGCCGATATTGGGGCAGCTCGCTTCTTCGCATACCGTCACGAGCTTGTTGGCACGCAGGATATCCTTGATCTCGTAGAAGCGCGTCGAGGGGGAGGCTGCCTTGACGCGAATCCAGTCCGGCTTGGGTAGGCGCTCTGCGGGACCGATCTTGATCGGGATGCGCGCGGTCTTGCCGGCGCCCTTTTGCTTGTCGTTCGGATTGTAGTCGGAGGAAGCCAGCGGCGTGGTATCGGAGGTCATGGTGCGTCTTCAGTAAGCGGCCGGTCAGTCCAGCCTTTGCATCAAGTTATCGGCCAATGCGGTTTGCACGTCAGCAAGCAGGGCAGGCGCGCCGGCGGCTTTCATGTCGACCGTGGCCAGGCCGGCATAGCCGCAAGGGTTGATCCAGGAAAACGGGGTGAGGTCCATGTCGACGTTGAGCGAGACCCCATGATAGGTGCAGCCGTTGCCGCGCACTTTCAAGCCCAGCGCGGCGATCTTGGCGCCTTGCCACGGACCCTCCGCCAGGTAAATGCCGGGTGCGCCGGTTTTGCGCACACCGGCGAGATTATACGCCGCCAGCGTATCGATCACGGCTTGTTCGATGCGGTTGACGAATTCCCGGGCATAAAGCCTGCCGCCGCGCCGGCGCAGGTCGATCAAGAGATAGACCACGGCCTGGCCCGGTCCGTGATAGGTGACTTCCCCACCGCGGTCGGTCTGCACCACGGGGATGTCGTGCGCGTTGAGGATGTGGCCGCGGTCGGCGCCAAGGCCGAGGGTATAGACCGGCGGGTGTTCGACGACCCAGAGCTGGTTGGGCGTATCCACCGTGCGCGCGTCGGTATACGCGCGCATGGCGGCGAAGCTGGTTTCGTAGGGTTCGAGCCCGCGCTGGATTATGCCGGGCAGGCTTGCCGCTTTTGCGGCTGTTGCTGCAGTTGTGGCCGGACTTGCGGTTTCTGTTGCTGGCATAGACCGTCAGTGTAACCAAATTGAGGCTCGGCCGCTGCCAGGTCGGCGGTTTTGACCGGATTCAGCGGCAAAGCCTTGAAGAAATCGAAAGCACGGCGTGGCTCATCCTTCGTGGTTTCATCTTGTTCATGCGACAACAAAATCTGGCCGTCGCCGCGGAAAGCCTCGATCACGACCAGCTTGTCCGGCTCGACCGTGAAATTGTCGCCGGCATCGAGCCAATAGTCGTCGGCCGAGCCTTCAACGGTCAGCCACAGCTTGCCGCGCAATACGCTCAAGGTTTCACGGCGGTTAGAGACGCCTGAGACGGTCATGCCATCCTTGATGTTCAGCGTCGAATTGGTGAATAATATTCTCATGATTCTGTACTCCTGCCTGTTCGGCTTTGCCCCTGATATATCAGGTTTAAAGGCATTGTAGGATGCGGGGCGTCGTTACGGAATCGACATATTTTTGCAGTTTATGCTAAAAATATTCACATAAAATCATGAGCGACAACGTGAAACGCTTGCCCAATCTGGCTGCCCTGCGTGCTTTTGAGGCGGCGGCGCGGCACGAGAACTTTTCGCGCGCAGCCGAAGAAGTGCATCTGACCCATGGCGCAATCAGCCACCAGATCCGTGCGCTCGAGGAAGACTTGGGGTTGCAACTTTTTACACGCAACGGCAAGCGTATCGCCATTACGCCCGAGGGATTGCGCTTTGCGTCGGTAATCCGCAAATCCTTGGGCGACATTGCTGAAGCCGCGCATGAACTGAAGACCAGTGCGCGCGTCAAGCGTCTGTTGATCTCCGCCGTGCCATCGCTGGCGGCGCGTTGGCTTGCCGTGCGCATGGGCAAGTTCATCGACCGCCATCCCGATATCGAGGTCACGCTGCAAACCTCGATCGAGCTGGTCGACTTGGCGCGCAGCCAGGTCGATGTGTGCGTGCGTTTCGGCACCGGAGTCTATCCCGGCGTGAAATCGGAATGGTTGATCGGCGATTATCTTTACCCCGTTGCCAGCCCGAATTTTCGCGGCGGCAAGCTGCCGCAAAAGCCGTCGGAACTGACGCGCGACATGCTCTTGCGCACCGACGGCGACGAGACCTGGGGCCGCTGGTTTGCCGCCGCCGGCGTCAATCTGCCCGAACCTTCGGGCGGCCTGGTGTTCGACGATTCCTCGATGCTGCTGCGCTCGGCCGCCGCCGGGCACGGCATAGCCATGGCGCGCCATTTGATCGCCATGCCCGAGATTGCCGATGGCGACCTGGTGCGGCTGTTCGACATAGCCGTGCCCACGCGCTATGCCTATTACCTCGTCTATACGGAACAGGCGTTCGAGAAGCCGCAGGTGCGCGCCTTCCGCGACTGGCTGGTCGCGGAGGCCAGGGACTTCGAAGCGCAGGCCGAATGGCCCGAATGCGGAAGCGTCACAACACCATCTTGACAACGGCGTTCGGGCCGGAACGAATCCCCGCCCCCAGGTTGCTGCCGGCGATTTTTACAGCACCACCTTGACCAGGGGATGCGAAGACAGCGCGCGATACAAGTTATCCAACTGTTCACGGCTGGTCGCGCGCACGGTCACGGTGAGCGAGAGATAGGTTCCCTTGGCCGAAGGGCGCATTTCCATCTTGCCGGCATGGAAAGTCGGGTCGTGCAGCACCACCACTTCGACGATGGTTTGGGCGAAATCGTCGTGCATCTGCCCCATCACCTTGATGGGGAAGTCGCTCGGGTATTCGATCAAGCTCTCGGCAGGCGTGGGGACCTTGGTCATAGTGATATCCATGTCCGGCAAATGGGGGCGGCTCGCGCTATTGCAATAGTACGCCGATTACTTGAACCACAGCCGGATGGAGTCCCAGGCACGGCCAAAAATGCTGGCCTGGTTGACCTGCTCCAGCGCCAGAACCGGCAACTCGGTCAAGGTCTTGCCATCGGGCTGCACCAGGGCCAGCTTGCCGACCTGGCTACCCTGGTTGACCGGGGCCACCAGCGGGTCCTTGTGCGTCAACACGGGCTTCAACTTGTCGCCCATGCCCTTGGGCACGGTCAGATAGATGTCGCGGTCGAAGCCGATCTTGATCTTGTTCGTGCTGCCTTTCCAGACTTCTTCCGTCGCCACGGCTTCGCCCTTGCCATAGAGCTTGACCGTGTCGAAGTTCTGGAAGCCCCAGTTCAACAGCTTCTGGCTTTCCTGCGAACGCGCCTGGTCCGAGGCCGTGCCGAGCACCACCGCGATCAAACGGCGGTCGCCGCTCTTGCCGTTGGGGCGCTTGGCCGAGGCGATCATGCAAAAGCCGGCCGCGTCGGTGTGGCCGGTCTTCAAGCCGTCGACGGTCGGATCGAGCCAGAGCAGGCGGTTGCGGTTTTGCTGGGTGATCTTGTTGTAGGTGAATTCCTTGACCGAATCGATCTTGTAAAAATCGGGGTAGTCGGTGATTTCATGCAGCGCCAGAATCGAGAGGTCTTGCGCCGTCGAATAATTGTCCGGGCTGGGCAAGCCGTGTGGATTGCTGAAGTGGGTAGCCTTCAAGCCCATGCGCTGCGCTTCGGTATTCATCATGGAGACGAAGGTATCTTCGCTGCCGGCCACGGCTTCAGCCAGCGCCACGGCGGCGTCGTTGCCCGACTGGACCATCAAGCCATACAGCAGATCGTTGATCTTGACCGGGGTGGCGGGGTCGATGAACATCTTCGAGCTGCCCGGGTCGACTTTCCAGGCATGCACCGATACGTTGACCATCTGGTCCAGCGCAACCTTCTTGTCGTGCACGGCTTCGAACACGAGGTAAGCCGTCATGATCTTGGTCAGCGAAGCCGGCTCGATGCGCATATCGGGGTTTTGCGAAGCGAGCACCTGGCCGCTGGTGGCATCGAGCAGCAGCCAGGACTTGGCGGCGATGGTCGGTGCGGGAACCGTTTGCGCCATGGCGG
>DASVYZ010000632.1:0-2117 GCA_036391935.1 Burkholderiaceae bacterium
GCACTCGACGGCGCCTGGCGCCACGTGCGGGCGCATGACAGCGAAGGCTGGGTATTCGATGGCTATCTCTCGCGCTATCCGACGCGCCGTCTTTCGTCGGACCGCAACAAGGAGGATGACGAAGACGAGGGAAGTTTTGCCCGTCGGCTGTTCAGTGCAAGGTTGGCCTATCAATGGAAGACCGGCGACAGCAAGAAAGGGGAGGACTATCGCGCACTGATCCGGGAAACCAAAATGACGGACAAAGAGACCCGCGAGGAAGTCACCTGGGAATATGCCGAATTCAAGAGCGGCGGCAGCTACCGCAAGCTAAGCAACCGGGCCGATGGCGGCATGTTTACGAGCAGCATCGATTTCAAGGATTTGCCGCTCACCTATGGCGAAGCCGTGCTATGGCTCAAGCAGTTCGGCGGCTTTTACCCCATCGGCGGCAAGGGCAATGGCGCGTTCGGAAAGTTTGCCGGCAAAGTCGATCCCGGCAAGCATCTTGAGATCGGGCCTGGCGACGATGACGATTCCGGTTTCGGTTTTTCGCGCAGTATCGATTGCACCGCGGCTGCCTGCAGCATCAGCTATGGTTTTGCCGACTAAATCAGCATCACCAGCTTGAAATCCGGTGCATGCGACACGCGCAGCGTCAACTGCTGGTAGAGCAGGGCACCGTAATGCGGATGATGGAAGGCGCGCTCGCCGCCTTCGCGCTCCAACACGTCGTGGCGGCGCCAGAGCGCATCGAAATCGGTGCTTTGCCCGCATAATTCCTGCACCATGGCCTGCATTGCTTCCTGCTCCAGCTCGGCGCTGGCATCGGCGCGAAATTCGGCCACCAGGCGTTCGGCGCGCACCTTCCAGTCGACCACCAGTTTCCTGGCTTGGTCGTCGAGGAACATGAAGCGCAGCAGGTTGGGCGGCACGTCATCTTCTGCCGCTTCTTCGCCTTCTTCGAGCGTGGCCGGCGGCGTCAGCCAGGCGCCGAACAAATCGGCCGCGTGGCGGTTCCATGCCAGCACGTCCCAGGTGCGGTTCAACACGTAGGCCGGCGACTGCACCCGCTCCACGGCGCTGCGCAGGGTCGCCAGCAACGCAAGATTGTCGATCTGTTCCGGTTGCTCGGGGTCGTGCATGCCGGCCAGGTCAAACAGGTAATCGCGTTCGGCCCGCTTCAACTGCAGCACGGTGGCGATGCGCGACAGCGTGGCGGCCGACACCGAGGTGGCGCGGCCCTGTTCGATCCAGGTCAGCCAGGTCGGGCTGATGCCGCATAGCGAGGCGACTTCTTCGCGGCGCAGGCCCTTGGCCCGGCGGCGCAAGCCGAACGAGAGGCCGACTTGCGGCGCGGACAGGCGTTCGCGGTGCAGGCGGATGAATTCGCCGATCAGGGCGGCGTTGGGCGAGGGCATGCGGCTCAATTATGGAAACTGGTAGTGGCTGTAATAGTATAGATCATGGTCTTGTTGTACCGTCCAGGCGCTCCTATGATGGGCTTTTCGAAAGGAGAACGTATGGCGAACGCTTCATCGCATGAAGAACAAGTGAACCGGCAATTCGGCCAGTCGGCGGCAGCTTATCTGAGCAGCAGCGCGCACGCACAGGGCGCCGACTTGCAAAGGCTGGCGCAATTGCTGCAAGGCCGGCACGAGGCGCAAGTGCTCGACGTAGGCTGCGGCGCCGGCCACGTCAGTTTTGCCGTCGCGCCGCAAGTGGGGCAGGTGACGGCCTACGATCTCTCGCCGCAGATGCTGGGTGTGGTGGCACAGGAGGCCGCGCGGCGCGGCTTGCACAATATCGTAACCAAGCGGGGCGTGGCGGAACAATTGCCTTTTGCCGATGCCGCCTTCGATTGCGTGTTGACGCGTTTTTCCGCGCACCACTGGTCCGACCTGGCTGCCTCGCTCAATGAAGTCCGCCGTGTCTTGAAACCCGGCGGGCGCTTCTTTGCCATCGATGTGATGGCGCCGGGCGAACCCCTGTTTGACACCCATTTGCAATGTGTCGAATTGCTGCGCGACGTATCGCACGTGCGCAATTATTCGCATGCGCAGTGGCAGCAGCAATTGCATGCTGCCGGATTCGCAGTCGAGGCAGACAGCCGATGGAAGTTGCCGCTCGAATTCCAG
>DASVYZ010000633.1:0-2321 GCA_036391935.1 Burkholderiaceae bacterium
CTTCTGGCGCCAGCGCGCGATGCGGCCGTCGAGGATGTCGAAGGCCAGCGCGAACGGGATCAAGCCGCAAGCGAGATAGAGATGCAGCACCAGCCCGGTCTTGAGGTAAGTCATGGCGGAGAACAGCGAGCCGACGCCGCAAAAGGCGTTGCCCAGCGTGAACCAGTCGGCGAGGTGGAACTCGCGGATCATGGAAAAGGGTTTGTTGGGTTTCTTGTCGTCCATGGGATGGCAGCATGTTGCGTTACCGCTATCATAATGGAAGCGGACTTGCGCGTGTCGGTTCGCGGGGTTCGCTAGGCCGCTTCGACGCGGTTGCGCCCATGTTCCTTGGCCCGATACAAAGCCTGATCGGCGCGCGACACCAGCGTTGTCACGCTATCGTCGTCGCGGAAACCGGCGATGCCGAAGCTGGCGGTGCAGGGGCCCGCCGCCTGGCAATCGGATTCCGCGATCAGCTTGCGCAGGTTCTCGGCGACTTCCACTGCGCCCTCGATGCTTGTGCCGGGGCAGATCAGCAGGAATTCCTCGCCGCCCCAGCGGCCGGCGATGTCGGTCGCGCGCACGCGCGCGCGCAGGATGTCGGCGATCGCTTTCAGCACCTGGTCGCCGGTCAGATGCCCGAGCGCATCGTTGATCGCCTTGAAGCGGTCGACGTCGATCATGATCAGCGAGAAGGGCTCGCCTGCACGCTGGGCCAGGGCCAGCTCGCGTGCGAGCGCGTGATCGAGATAGAGACGGTTGTAGAGATTGGTCAGGCGGTCGGTGACGGCGAGCTGTTCCAGCTCCTTGTTCTTGGCCACCAATTCCTCGGTCCGTTCGGCCACCTGGTGCCGCAGGTTCTCGGCCTGGCTATACAATTGCGCCACGCGCAAACGATAGATGCCGTAAGCCAGCAGGCCTGCCAGGCACAGCGCGGCGACGGCGAACCAGCCGGTTTGCCAGAAGGCCGGCAGCACCTTGACCGCGAGCTTGAGCTCGTGCGGGCTCCAGTCGCCGTTGCGGTTGCTGCCGCGCACGGTCAAGGTATAGTTGCCGGGCCAGAGATTGCCGTAGCTGACGCTGCGGTGCTCGGCATCGGTCTCGATCCAGTCGCGGTCGTAGCCGTCGAGCCGGTAGGCATAGCGCAGCTTGTTCGGCGCGGTGTAGTCGAGTGCGGCGAATTCGATGGAAAAGTCGCGCTGTTCGGCGTTGAGCGTCAAGCCGTTTTGCAGCGCCGACAGCGGGGCATGCAAGCCATCGATCTTCAATTCGGTCGGGACCACGGGCGGCTCATAATTCCAGGGATGGAATTTCTCCGGATCGATCACGGCCAGGCCTTGCGTGCCGCCATACAGCAGCAAGCCGTCATGGGTCTTGCCGAAGGAATTGTCCCAATTGGTGCCGATCTCCATGCCGTCGGCCTTGGAGAGATTGTAGAAACGCTTGTGCGCCAGATCGATCACGAAGGAATCGGTCCAGATGCGCCCCTCCCTGTCTTCCATCGGCGCATCGCCCAGGGCCATGCCGGGATGGCCCAGCATGGCGCTGATATGCGCGAAATGCGCCACGGCGCCTTCGCGGCTCTCGAGCCGGTCCAGCCCCTGCGCCGTCGATACCCAGAGCCTGCCCTGCCGGTCCACCAAGAGGCCGGCGATATCGTCCGAACTCAGGCCGTCGGTCTGGGCTTGGCCCGGGCCTGGTCTGGCGTGGATCGCCAGCATGGCCGGCGCGCCCGGTTCGCGCAGCCACAAACCGCTGTCGGTGCCGGCCCAGATGCGGCCTTCGTGGTCTTCCTCCAGCGAATAGACGTGCGCGCGCATGGGCTGGCCGTCCGTGCCGTTGAAGGTGTCGAAGCGATTCGTATCGGGGTTCCAGTGCGCCACGCCCGAATCGGTGCCGACCCACAGCTCGCCCTTGCTCGTGATCGTGACCTTGGACACGCCGATGGCGGGCAATCCCTGTTCCACGCCGAATTCTTCCCAGGTGCTCGAGTCGGGGGCCAGGCGCATGGCGCCGGCCTGCTTGGTGCCGGCCCACAGTGCGCCGTCGGCCGTGCGGCCTATGCCGAAGATGGCCGCATCGGCCAGCGCACCCTTTTTCCCGCCGTTCGGCCGAAAGCCGCCGACCACGCCGCGGGTGCGGTCCACGATGTCGATGCCGTTGGCATCGGTGCCGACCAGGATCGTGTTGTCGTCCTGCTCGAATACGCTGTCGACCTCGGCCTGGGACAGGCTTTCCGGCCGGATCGGGCTGTGGCGCAAGACGCGGATGGCGCGGTTTTCCGGGTTGTAGCGCTGCAGCCCGCCGCCCCAGGTGCCGAGCCAGAGCTGGCCCGCGCG
>DASVYZ010000634.1:0-2674 GCA_036391935.1 Burkholderiaceae bacterium
GCCTCGCGGCACGCATGGACGAATTGATCGAAGCCGACGGCTTTTGGCTGCGCCGTGTCGCCATCCTGCATCAACTCGCGTGGAAGGGCGACACTGACGAGAAGCGCCTGTTCCGCTATTGCCTGCGCTGCGCAGGCGAGAAGGAATTTTTCATACGCAAAGCCATCGGCTGGGCCTTGCGCCAATATGCGCGCAGCGCGCCCGAAGCCGTGCGCGCCTTCGTGGACCGATACGGCGACAAGTTGTCCCCATTGTCGGTGCGCGAAGCCACCAAACATTTGTGAGAAGCCATATGAATACTTACGGCAACCGCCAGTGGTTTTACGTCAAGCGCCCGAGCGGCCGCGTCGGCGCCGAGCATTTCGATCTGCGCGAGGGCAGGATCGACGATACGCTGGCGAGGAATGAAGTGCTGGTGCGCATGCGCTACATCAGCGTGGACCCTTACATGCGCATCCAGCAGCACGAGCGCAACACCTATGACCTGCCGCATCCGCTGGGCATTGTACAACGCGCCGGCACCGTGGGCCAGGTGGTCGCTTCGGCCAACGAACGTTTCCGGCCGGACGATTGGGTGCTCGGCTATAACGGCTGGCAGCTTTACGACAAGTGCCACGGCAACGACTTGCAAAAACTTGATCCCGATACGGCGCCGGTCAGCACAGCCTTGGGCGTGCTCGGTATGCCGGGCCGCACGGCCTGGTTCGGCTTGATGGAGGCCGGCAAGCCGCGCCCCGGCGAAACGCTGGTGGTGTCGGGCGCGGCTGGGGCTGTGGGCTCGCTGGTGGCCCAGTTCGGCAAGCGCGCCGGCTGCCGCGTGGTCGGCATTGCCGGCGGTGAAACCAAGTGTCGCTACCTCGTCGACAAGCTCGGCCTGGACGATGCCGTGGATTACCGCGCATTTTCCGACACGGCAGCCCTCGCCGCTGAAATCGCGCGCAAGACCGGCGGTGTCGACGTCTATTTCGACAACGTCGGCGGCATGGTGACCGATGCGGTCATTCCGCTGATCAAGCGGCGCGCGCGCATCATCATTTGCGGCACCATCAGCCAATACGACGGCGGCCTCGACCACCCCGATGCCGGCCCGCGCTTCCTGCAGCACATGCTGTTCCAGCGTGCGACGATACAAGGCATCCTGGCGCGCGATTTCGTCAACCGCATGGACGAGATGCGCGCCATTGTCGAACCCTGGGTCAAGCGGCGCGAGATCGTGTTCGACGAAACCTTCGTTGACGGCTTCGAGCAATTGCCTCACGCGCTCAACATGCTGTTTGAAGGCAAGAACGTGGGGAAGCTGCTGGTGCGCGTATAATTCGGGCGATGAAAAAGCAGCAGCAAAAAAACCATTCGTCACCGCAGGAAAAGCACGAAATCCGGCCCGGGCAATCGCTCGAGCTGTTGAAGGAATTGCACATCCTGACGCGCGACGGCAAGATGAACCAGGATAGCCGGCGCAAGCTCAAGCAGGTCTATCACCTTTACCAATTCATCGAGCCGCTGCTGCAAGACGTGCTGGCGGCGCACCCGGACGTCAGCCTGGTCGACCATGGCGCGGGCAAGTCTTACCTCGGCTTCATCCTGTACGACCTGTTCTTCAAGGCCCTGCCCGGCAATTCGCACATATACGGCATCGAGACGCGCGAGGAACTCGTGCAAAAGTCGCGCGAGCTGGCGGCGCGGCTGGAATTCCCGCGCATGTCCTTCCTGAATCTCTCGGTGGCCGACTCGATCGAATCGAAAGCGCTGCCGGAAAAGATCGACGTGGTGACGGCGCTGCATGCCTGCAATACCGCGACCGACGACGCCATCGAATTCGCACTCAAGAAGCAGGCAAAGCACATCGTGCTCGTGCCCTGCTGCCAGGCCGAGGTTGCCACCGTGCTCAAGAAGAACAAGGCCAAGAACCTGGCCGGCTCGGCGCTCACCGAAATCTGGCGCCACCCGCTGCACACGCGCGAATTCGGCAGCCAGGTAACCAATGTGCTACGCTGCCTGCAGCTTGAAGCGCATGGCTACCAGGTGACGGTGACCGAATTGGTCGGCTGGGAGCATTCGATGAAGAATGAGCTCATCATTGCGACTTACAGGAATTTGCCGAAGAAGCGCAGCAGCGAACGACTGGAGGAAGTGTTGTCTACGCTGGGGCTGGAGGAGATGCGGGGACGGTTTTTCTCGCCACAGGTGATGGCGCAACTTGGGCTGCGAGAACAATAAGCCGACGCATGTGCGCATATATTTTCATACGTCAAATAACGCCTACGGCCCTGGGCACCGCAAGGTCGGAAAAGCGCAGCGTGCAACGCCCGGCGCTTCCGACGTATGTGTGCCAATATTTTCACACGGCAGATAACGCCTCAATCCCCTTCAGCGGCCCCATCTGACCTACGACCTTGCAACAGTTCAGGTTTCGGATTTTTTCTGCTCCGTCTCGAACCCGAGCAACCTGGTCTCGATTTCTGCAACTCTGTCTGGAAAACGCTTCTTGTCGATGCGGCGCAGAATCTGGCGCAATTGTGCCTCTATATATTTTGCATAGTCGGGGGGTGCGGATGCATCGGCCAGTCTTTTGGAAGCATCAGCGCGAAGCAATGCACTATCCATTTGTTTTGCGTCGACAAACGCTTTCCTGATACCGTGGAAAAACAGCACAATGCCGACGATAACCATCGCG
>DASVYZ010000635.1:0-3621 GCA_036391935.1 Burkholderiaceae bacterium
TATCCTGGCACGGCCGGCGGGCTTGCTGGCCGCCGCAGCCGCGCTATGGCAGTTTGCCTTGCTCTGGCGGGTGGTGAAAATCTATCGGCGCCATGCCTGATCCGCAATGAGTCGGCTCGCCAATCCGGCGTGCATCGTCAAGTGCCATACTCGCGCAGCCGCTGCACATCGAGCACTGTGATAGCCCGTCCCGCCACGGCCAGCAACTTCTCGTCGGCCAGCTCATGCAGGATGCGGGAGAAATGCTCGGGCGTCAGGTTCAAGCGGGAGGCGATCACCAGCTTGCTGGCCGGCAGCGTCACCACCGCGCCATCTTCCAATTCCTCGTCTTTCAACAGATAGCCGATCACGCGCTGCGCGCCCGAGCGCAGTGAATAGGCTTCCACATCGCCGATCAGGCCATGCAGGCGGCGGCTCAGCCCGGCCAGCATCTTGCGCGCAAAGCGCGGATCGCGCGCCAAGCCCTCGAACACGACGTCTTTTGAAATATGCAGCAGCATCGTATCGGCCAGGGCCGTGGCCGTGACGATATACGGCTTTTCCATGAACATCAGCGCCTCGCCGAAGCTGTGCCCGGGCCCGATCAGTTCCACCACCTTTTCGTCGCCCAAGGGGGAAACGAAGCCCAGCTTCACCTGGCCGTAGATCACCGTATGGAAGCCGACGCAAGGATCGCCGCGACGAAAAATCACCGTGCCTGAAGTGATGCGCGACTCGGTCACGCCGGCCGCGATGCGGTCGAGTTCGTCCGCGTTCATGTCGCCAAACAGCGACAGCTTGGCCAGGAACTCCTGCGCTTTGATCTTTTCTTTCTTCATGACGCAACCATACAGGTTTTCCATTTGCTTGGCCATGATATGCGGGCAAACTACGACCCAAAAGGCTTGATGCATATCAAGGCGGGGCAGGGAGGCACACACTATCGTTGCATCATCCGCGGCGAAAGTGCCGCCCATTCAGGGGAACAACATGAACAATGAGATTGTCCGCAACCGCCCGCATGGCCTGATGCGGAGTTTGGCGCTGCGCCTGGCGTTCCTGCTTGGCGTCGTTTGCGGCGCTGCACAAGCCCATGCCGCCGATGCCAGACTGAGCGGTGATTTCGGCCCGCCGCGCGGCGAACCGATTCACGCTGTGCTGACCAGCCCGCCGAACGTGCCGCCCGCCATCAATCGCAATTACCCGGCCAAGGTCATCGTCGACCTCGAAGTGATTGAGAAAGAGATGCAGATTTCCGAAGGCGTGAAGTATATGTATTGGACCTTCGGCGGCACCGTGCCCGGCAGCTTCATCCGCGTGCGCCAGGGCGATACGGTGGAATTCCATCTCAAGAACAATCCAAACAACAAGATGCCGCACAACATCGACCTGCACGGGGTCACCGGCCCGGGCGGCGGCGCGGCATCGAGCTTCACGGCGCCGGGCCATGAATCGCAATTCACTTTCAAGGCCTTGAATGAAGGCGTCTACGTCTATCACTGCGCCACGGCGCCGGTCGGCATGCACATTGCCAACGGCATGTATGGCCTGATCCTGGTCGAACCGCCCAAGGGCTTGTCCAAGGTTGACCACGAATACTACGTCATGCAGGGGGACTTCTACGTCACCGGTAAATATCGCGAGAAAGGCTTCCAGCCTTTCGACATGGAAAAAGCGATCGACGAGCGCCCGACCTATGTGTTGTTCAATGGCGCCGAAGGCGCGTTGACCGGGGAACATGCCTTGAATGCCAAGGTCGGCGAAAAGATCCGCCTGTTTGTCGGAAACGGCGGCCCCAATCTGGTCTCCAGCTTCCACGTCATCGGCGCCATCTTCGACAAGGTGCGCTTCGAAGGCGGAACCCATTTCCAGGAAAACGTGCAAACCACGCTGATTCCGGCCGGCGGCGCGGCTGTGGTGGAATTCCAGGCCAAGGTGCCCGGCAGCTATGTGCTGGTGGATCACTCGATCTTCCGCGCCTTCAACAAGGGGGCGCTCGCCATCATGAAGGTCGATGGCGAGATGCGCAAGGATGTCTATTCCGGCAAGGAGCTCGATTCCGTCTACCTGGGTGACCGCTCGTTGCCGAACCTGGCGGCGGTCGATACCGCAACGACCAAGGCAGCCAGCGGCAAGCTCACGGTGCAAGACCAGATCGATGCCGGCAAGGCGCTCTTTACCGGCACCTGCTCGGTCTGCCATCAAACCACCGGCGCGGGTTTGCCCGGCGTGTTTCCGCCCCTGGCCGGATCGGATTTCCTGAACGCCGATCCGCATCGCGCGGTCGGCATCCTGTTGCATGGCCTTAACGGCAAGGTCACGGTGAACGGCAATGAGTTCAATTCGGTCATGCCGCCGATGAACCAGTTGAACGACGACGAAATCGCCAACATCCTCACCTACGTGCTCAATAGCTGGGGCAATAAGGGCGGTTCGGTCCAGGCGGAGGAAGTCAAGGCCGCACGCGCGGCGCCGGCTCCCACCCCGGCGGCCGGGCACTAGGTCCGGCCATGAAATACGGCGCCGCAGCGGCAGGCATGCTGGCTTTTGCCTTGTGCGGCGCCTTGCCGTTTCGTGTCGCCGCGGCCGACCATGCCGGCTATGTTCCCGTCCCGGCCGGCATGTTCCATAGCACGCTTTCCGGCCCGCCCGATTATGCCGATGTGCGCGTGGAAGCCTTTGCCATGCGTGACGACGTTGTAACGAATGCCGAATATCTGGCCTTCGTTCGCACCCATCCCGAATGGCGGCGCGGCCGCGCTCCCGCCGCCTTTGCCGACGCCAATTACCTGCGTCGCTGGGCGGGGCCGCTCGATCCCGGTTCCGAAGCGCAGGCGCGGCAGCCCGTCACCGACATCAGCTGGTTCGCCGCACAAGCCTATTGCGAGAGTGAAGGCGCGCGTTTGCCGACGTGGTACGAATGGGAGCGTGTGGCCGCGGCCGACGCCACGCGATTCGACGCGCGCCAGGACCCGGCTTGGCTCGCGGCCATCCTTGCCTGGTATGGCCGCGCGGAGAGTGCGCTTGGCGTGACGGGAGGCGCGCCGAACGCCTACGGCGTGCGCGACATGCATGGCCTGGTGTGGGAGTGGGTCGACGATTTCAATTCACTGCTGGTATCGGCCGACAGCCGCAACCAGGGCGATCCGGACAAGCTCAAGTTTTGCGGCGCCGGCGCCATCAGCCTGCAGGACCGCGAGAATTACGCCATCCTGATGCGCGTGGCCTTGCTGTCCTCGCTCGGGGCGGCCGATACCACGAATAATCTCGGGTTCCGTTGTGCGCGCAGCGCCAATCCATTGGAAGAAAGGTAAAGAGCCATGCCTATGATCCCGCACCGGCTGTGCGTCAGATTGATCTGCGCCGCCGCGATTGCCGCGCAAGGCCTCGTGTTCGAATCCTGCATCGCGGCCGAATCCTCCGCCGCGAGCGGCATTGCCGGCGATTCGGTCTATCAGCTGCCCTTGACCCTGACCGACCAGAACAATCGCGCGTTCGCCTTGGCGGAGCTGCGCGGCAAGCCCGTCATCGTCAGCATGTTTTACAACTCCTGCAAGTTTGTTTGTCCCATGCTGATCGACACGATCCGCGATACGGTGCAGGCGTTGAAACCAGCGCACAGGGACAAGATAACGGTACTGC
>DASVYZ010000636.1:0-4170 GCA_036391935.1 Burkholderiaceae bacterium
AGACTGGCGCGCCAATACCATGTGCCGGCGGCAGCAACCAAAAGTAGGAGCGCCAAGAGCAACCAGGCCAGTTTCTTCGCAAAGCGGCGCACTTACCCATCCCCTTATCATGGATTTAACGCGCCATATCATACCTGCTCATGTGCCGCTTGACGACGCCCCTCGGGCAAATCGTCTATAGTGGATGCCTGACGGCGCCCCGATGGCGCCGGTATGGAATACACCGACATGAAATTCGACGTAGCAATCATAGGAAGCGGCCTGGCGGGCCTGTCCGTTGCGCTGCACCTGGCCGAAACGCGCAAGGTCGCGGTATTGTGCAAGCGCGCCTTGCTCGACGGCGCCAGCGATTGGGCCCAGGGCGGCATCGCCGCCGTGCTCGATTCGGGCGACAGCCATGAACAGCACATTGCCGATACTCTCGTGGCGGGCGCCGGCTTGTGCGACGAAGGCGCCACGCGCTTCATCGTCGAGCATGGCCGCGAGGCGATCCAGTGGCTGATCGAGCAGGGCGTGCCCTTCACGCGGGACGACACGGCCGAACTCGGCTTCCACCTGACCCGCGAAGGCGGCCACAGCCAGCGCCGCATCATCCATGCGGCCGATGCCACCGGCCATGCCGTGCAAGTCACGCTCGAGCAAAAGGTGCGCATGCACCCCAATATCACGCTGCTCGAACATCATTATGCAATCGACCTGATCAATTCATCCAAGGTCGACCGCAAAGCGGCGCCTCGCTGCCTCGGGCTCTATGCGCAAGATCTGAAAAGCGGCAAGGTCGTCACCATCGCGGCCGACCATACCGTGCTCGCCACGGGCGGCGCCGGCAAGGTCTATCTCTACACGACCAATCCCGATACCGCGACCGGTGACGGCATTGCCATGGCCTGGCGTGCCGGCTGCCGCGTCTCGAACATGGAATTCATCCAGTTCCATCCGACCTGCCTGTATCACCCCTACGCCAAGTCCTTCCTGATCACGGAAGCCGTACGCGGCGAAGGCGGCGTGCTGAAACTGCCGGCAAGCGCAGGCGCCGCCGCCGGAACGCGTTTCATGCCGGCGCACGATGAGCGCGCCGAGCTGGCGCCGCGCGACATTGTTGCACGTGCCATCGACGCCGAAATGAAAAAGCGCGGCCTAGACTATGTCGAACTCGACATCAGCCACCAAAGCCCGGAATTCTTGAAGGAACACTTCCCAACCATCTACGCGCGCTGCCTTGAATTCGGCATCGACATCACGAAACAGCCGATTCCCGTGGTGCCGGCAGCGCACTACACCTGCGGCGGCGTGGTGACCGACAATGCCGGCCGCACCGACCTGCCGGGCCTGTATGCCGTGGGCGAAACCACCTGCACCGGCCTGCACGGCGCCAATCGCCTGGCCAGCAACTCGCTGCTCGAATGCCTCGTCATCGGCCGCGCCGCCGCGCAATCGATCGAACAGCAGCCGGCGCAGCACATTCCATCCTTGCCATCGTGGGACGAAAGCCGTGTCTCCGACCCCGACGAGGAAGTCGTTATCGCCCACAACTGGGATGAATTGCGCCGCTTCATGTGGAATTACGTCGGCATCGTGCGCACCACCAAGCGCCTGCAGCGGGCCCAGCACCGCATCGGCTTGCTCAAGGAAGAAATCGACGAGTATTACCGCAACTTCCGCATCTCGCGCGATTTGCTCGAGCTGCGCAACCTGGTGGAAGTGGCCTCGCTGATCGTCAAGAGCGCCTTGTCACGGCGCGAAAGCCGCGGCTTGCACTACAGTGCCGACTACCCGGACACGCTGCCGCGCGCCCTGCATACCGTGCTGTCGCCCAAACGGAAATAGGCACTTCAGCTTTCGACCGCCGCGCCGCGCCATTCCGCGGCGCGGCGGCGCGACATGGACACTTCCAGCCCATTCGAGAGCAGCAGCGTCATGCCGCCCGATTCGGCGCTTTTCATCCTCGCGACATGTTCGAGATTGACGATGTGCTTGCGGCTGACGCGCGAAAACCGTTCTGAATCCAGCGCTTGCTCGAACTGCGCCAGCGAACGCAGCACCAAGGGCTTTTCCTCGGCAAAAAACACGCGCGTGTAATTCCCCTCAGACTCGAACAGCACGATCTTTTCCAGCGCCACGAACCAGCAGCGCTGGCCGTCCTTGATGAAAATCCTGCCGGTGTCGGATTTTTGATCAGGAGCCGGGCGCGCGCCGGCCTTGGCGAGTGCCGCCGCAAGCCGCTTGGGCTCGATCGGCTTCATCAGGTAATCCAGCGCGCTGACTTCGAATGCCTTGACGGCGTATTGGTCGAATGCCGTGGTGAATATCGTCGGCGGCGCGCGATCCAGCGATTCGAGCAGATCGAAACCGCTCCCGCCCGGCATTTGCACGTCGAGCAGCAGCAGTTCGGGCTTGTGCTCGGCAATCAACTCGTGCGCCTGCGCGGCATTGGCCGCTTCCGCCACGATCTCGACATCCGGATGCGCAGCAAGCAGGCGGCGCAATTCGGCTCGCGCCAGTCTTTCGTCATCGACGATGAGGGTACGCATCAGGCGATCGCCGCCTGGCAAGGCAGCGAGATGCGCGCCGTCACCCAGCCGTCGCGCTCGAACAGATCCACGCCGGCATTGGCGCCGAATAGCAGAGCCAGGCGCTGGCCCGCATTGCGCACGCCAACCTTGGTCGAACCTCCCACTTCGCGCAAGCGGCCTTGGTTGGAAACGGTCAATTGCATCTGTTCCCCTTCGCGCTGCGCGGAGATGCGCAGTTCGCATGGCTCCATGCTCATTTCAACGCCGTACTTGACCGCATTCTCCACCAGGGTTTGCAGGATCATGGGCGGCAACGCCATTCCCTCCAGCTGCGGATCGACGGATTCGAACAGCTTCAGCCTATCCTCGAAGCGGATTTTCTCAATCGCCAGATAGTCGTGCACGGCCTTCATTTCCTGGGCCAAGGGCACAATGTCGGCGCGGCCGCTTTGCAAGGTATAGCGCATCATGCTGGCCAGACGGTCGATGACTTCGGCGGCGGCTTGCGCATCCTGGTAAATCAAGGCGCGGATGCTGTTCAAGCTGTTGAAGAAGAAATGCGGATTGACCTGGGCCTGCAGGGCGCGAAGTTCCGCATCCTTGACGTGCAATTCCAGCCGCAGCTTTTCAATTTCCATATGGCGGGTGTGGCGGCGCGAAACGGTGGCGACATAGAGAACGGTCCAGACAGTATAGATACCCAGCCAACCCAGCAGCGTGCCGAACATCGGGCCCCGCAACCATTGCACGATGTCCGTTGACTTGGTCGCCCCGAGCGCAATGTAGCCGAGCAAGATGACGACGATCTCGATCACGGCCAGGACGACGATTCCGGCCACCAGGCGCAATACCGGCAGGCCGCCCGTACGCGCAACCCAGCCGCGGCGGCGGATGAAGCCGCGCCAGGCTTGGGTCAGCGTCAGGCCCGCCGCCACAGCAAGCGTCACAATAACCAGGGTTTCCCAGAGGCGGTGCGGCAGCTCGACCTTGGGGTCGCCATAGATGATCGAGGCGATGGAGATCAGTATCGCGTAGATCGTCCAGCCGATACCTTGGCAAATCCAATAAGCACGCGAAGTGGATTCGCTTCGCGTGCCTCTGCCTGCGGCATCATGTTCCGGTACCGCGTGCGTCGCAATGTGCATCATTGAAGAAAAGCATCCATGCGTTCAAACATCCATGTCGGGTCGTCATACATGATGAAATGGCGCGCCGTCTCCGCCATCTCGATCTTCACACCGGACAAGCCGGCATATTGCCGCTCAAACGTTGCCGTTATCGCCGCCTTCGGCGCATATTCCTTGAAGGCCACCCAGGTTCCGAGCACCAGGGTCGGCGCTTTGACCTGCGGCAACTGCGGCCGCAAATCCGTGGCGAGAATATCATACATCGCGCCGCTCACGGCATGGCGATCGGATGCCTTGGCCCAGGCAACCACGGTCTCGATGTTCTGCGGCGCCGTGACCATGCCGGCAGCAGTCTTGCGTATGGCGGCGTCGGTTTGTGCCGCATCGTTCTTTTCCATATTGTCGCGCACCTGCGCCGCCACGGCCTGCAACTGCGCGGGCGTGGCGTCGGGGATGGAAGTCGCGCCCAGGGCCGGCAGCGCATCGACAACGATCAGGCGCCCTACCTGTGCCGGATGATCTTCCGCCAG
>DASVYZ010000637.1:0-6985 GCA_036391935.1 Burkholderiaceae bacterium
CCACGGCAAGGAAGCTATCGCACAGGGCGAACTCGGTTGCCAGCGCAATCTTTTCCTTGTCGGCCAAGGCCAGCGTCTGCCGGAAGAACTGCGCCAGCGCGATGGTCATGGCGCGCGCCGCGGCGGCATCGATGGAGGTGAGCGCGCTGATCGAATTCAAGCTGTTGAATAGGAAATGCGGGTTGATCTGCATGCGCAGCAATTGCAGCTCCGCTTCGCGCGCCAGCGTGCGCGATTCGCGTTCGCGCAATTCGGATTGGCGCACATTGTCCATCGCGATAAAGACGTCGTGAGTCAGGATGGAAAGCAGGTAGGTGCCGGCGCCGAAGCCGAACACGGTGGTGGGAAACTTCACCTGCGAAGGCGGCATGGTCCAGCCCGCGCCTATCGATTCGCCCACGCTGGCCCAGGCGTAACACAGCATGAGCAGGATGAAGCCCGACAGCAACGACGACACCAGGTAGACCAGGAGCAGGCGCGGCAGGCGGCGCCGTACCAGCGGCTGCGAGCGGCACACGTAGTAGGCCGACATCGCGACAAAGCCGAACATGATGGAAACAGGCAGGCAAAAGAATTCGGCATTGGCCTGCGGCGCGCCATTGATGGACAGGAACCAAGCCACCACGTTGCCTATGAACAGGCAGGCCGCCAGGTACCAGATCAGGTGGCGGCCGTCGGAAAAGAGCGGATGCATGGAACGCGGCCGCTTCAGTTCTTCACTTCCACGCCGCCCATGACGACGTAGCCTTCGAGGATCAGGCGCTTGCCCGGCGCGGCCGGCGGCACGGTCCGGTCTTCGATGCCGCCCAGGACAGGTATGGCATTGCCGATCACCACCCAGTCCGACGGCACCTTGAGCACCACGCCGCCCCAGGTGACGAACAGGTTGATCACGGCATCGCCCTGAATCGAAGCCTGGCGCAGGTCGATTTCCACGCCGCCCATCACGGCCGTGATTTCGCCGCCGCGGAAATCCTGCGTATCCTTGCGCATCTTGCTGCCGCTCATCACGGCCAGCACGTTCAAGGTCGAGCTGGCATCGGCCGTGCTGTAAGGGGCGTCGCTGCGACGGAAGCCGTTCGGGCCGGCACCGAATCCCAATTCCTTCTCCACCCAGCCCTTCGACATGACCAGCACGCCGATGCCGATCAGGATCAAGGGCCAGATCTGGTGCACGCTGAAATAGATCAGGCCGAGATGGCCCAGCGTGAGCAGCGCGCCGACGGCGATCATGATGGCGCCGAATGCCTGGCCGCCGCGTGTGCGGGTCTGGCCTATCTTGAGGATGCCGGCGACGATGAAAGCCGTGGGCCAGAACGTGATGACGTCGAAATTGCCGAACAGGTGCAGATTGTCGATCAATGCCAGCACGCCGACGACGATGATGACGGTGCCCAGCAGCATGCGGTTGTTGTGGTGATTCATGGCGGATTCCGGTGAGATGTCAGTTCTTGTTTTGCGTGCGGTCGGGCAGGCTGTTCAGCACGATGTTTACGCCGCCGCCGATCAAGAGGATGGGCCAGCTATTGGCCCAGGTGAAGCCCCACAGGCGTTCCAGGCAGGCGAACAGCCAGAAGCCGATCACGATCTGGTTCAAGCCTTCACCGATATGCTTCCAGCGCGTGGCCGTGAGCACGTCGATCAGGCCCGACACCAGCAAGACCAGAGGCCAGAAGCGCCACATCATGGCCAGTTCGAGCGTCTCGACATGCTCGAACAGGAACATCACGCCCAGTCCCACCAGGATCAGGCCCCAGAAGATGCGCTTGCGCGCGTGGCGCTTGCTTTCCGATAATTGATCCATGTTTTTCCCCTAATCTTTGCTTTTCGTCGCCCCGGCAAACTGCTTGCCCTTGGCGTAGTGTGAAGATAAGGCGGTGCGGATGGAAAGTCCCGCGTTTTTCGGCGAATGGCGCGGGGCAGTCGGTAAATGGCGAATTGACGGGGAAACGGCTTATTTGCCGCTCAAGTCGAGGGCGTCCGCCACGGGCCCGGCGAAGGCCGGCGCATCTTCACCACGCTTGTCGCCGACGTTGTACATGTCGTTCAAGCGCGCGATGTATTGGTCCAGCCTGTCCAGGCTCAGCTTGTGCCTTGGGTGAGGCGGGCAGGTGATATAGGCTTCGAGGAAGCCGCGCCGCGCCAGCTCGCTGCTGCCGCGCCAGAACTCGCTGCCGTAGCGCTGTTCCTGCGACATGCCGGCATGCTCCTCTTCGTTCTGCTTGCGACCGAGCTGCCTGAACACTTGGGCCACCGGTTCGCCGAGCTTGCTGCGCGTCGCATAAACGCCGTCGATGTTCTTGCGGTAGGCGGCCCAATTGTCTTCGAAGATCATCTTGGGCGTGCCGTCGATGGCGTAGCAATCTTCCAGACCGTAGAGGAAGCCGGTGCGCTCGGCTTCGTCGGCCTGTTGCCACCAGTGGCCGTCAAAGCGGGGATGGGGGGTGTTCGCGGCGGCAGACAGCGAAATGCCAATGCCAAGCAATACAAGAGATGCGATCTTCATCTTGCTATTTTACATGCTCGGATTGGTAGGTTGGCGCTGAGCGAAGGGCAACACAGCCTGCGTTTCCATATTCGCTCCCCGGGGGGCGTCGTTACGCTACGTGCAGCGCGCGGCGCCCGGTGCAACCTGTAGTGCTATACGTCTTCCAGCGCCAGCAACTCCACCACCGTCTGGCGCCGCCGTATCAGCCTGCCTTTGCCATTCTCTACCAGTACTTCCGCAATCAAGGGCCGGCTGTTGTAATTGGAAGACATCGAAGCGCCGTAGGCGCCTGTGTCGTGGAACACCAGCAAGTCGCCCAGTTGCGGATCGGGCAATTGACGTTGCGTGACGATGCCGCCGTCTTCCTGCGTGAACACGTCGCCCGATTCGCAAAGCGGTCCCGCCACCACGCAATTGCGCGTGGCGCGGACAGCCGTCGTGCCTGCGGCGGGAACGATGGAAATCTCGTGATACGAGCCATACATGGCTGGGCGCATCAATTCATTGAAACCGGCATCGACCAGGACGAAATGGTTGGCTCCCATGTCCTTGACGGCACGCACTTCGGAAACCAGGCAGCCCGATTCCGCCACCAGGTAGCGCCCCGGTTCGATCTCCAGGTGCACCGCATGCCCCAGATGCGCCGCAATGCGCTTGCGCGCCTCGTCCCACAGGCTGAAATAGTGTGCCGTATCGACTCGAGGTTCGTCCTCGCGGTAAGGAATCGAGAGCCCGCCGCCGGCCGAGATGGCTTGCAGGTCGTGCTTCATGCCGACCACGAGCTCGACCATGGCGTCGCATACGTTTTCCAGGTGACTGTAATCGACGCCCGAACCGATGTGCATGTGGATGCCGATCAGTTTCAACTGGTGGCGCGCGATGGCGGCCAGCGCCTGCGGCAGGTCGCTGTGCCAGATGCCATGTTTGCTCTGCTCGCCGCCGGTATTGGTCTTTTGGCTGTGGCCATGGCCGAAACCGGGATTGATGCGCAGCCATACGGCATGGCCTGGCGAGCGCACGCCCAATTGCTCCAGCATGTCGATCGAACCGGCATTGACCGGGATGCCGTGCTCGGCCACCAGTTCCAGCGTGGCGCGGTCGATCACGTCGGCGGTGAAGACGATTTCCGAATCGGCGCCGCCTGCCGTATAGCCGGCATGCAGCGCGCGCACGATCTCGCCGGCCGAGACGGAATCGACTTTCACGCCTTCAGCACGCATCAGGCGCAGGATGTGACTGTTGGAGCAGGCCTTTTGCGCGAAACGGACGGTATCGAACTGGCGCAGCGCGGCGATGCGGCTTTTGATCGTGGCGGCGTCGTAGACCCAGAGCGGGGTGCCGAACTCGGCGGCGAGGGCGGCGATGGTTTGGTCGTTGATCTGGCGCATGGTGTCGATTTCTTTCTCGCGCCGCTCGCCGTTTGGAGCCCCTCTTTCGCCTGCGGGAGAGGGGGTGCGCGGCCGCGCGATTCCAGTGGGTAGAAGAATTCGTGCCATTGTGCACGTTTCAGTCAATTCAATAAAATGCTTATTTTTAGTATATCAATTCATATTTGATATACTATGCGCATGGATATCACTCCCCGCCAAATCGAAGTCTTCCGTGCCGTCATGACCGCCGGCAGCGTCACTGGCGCGGCCCAAGTGCTCTTCACTTCCCAGCCCACAGTCAGCCGCGAGCTGGCGCGACTTGAGGAATGGATAGGCGTGCCGCTGTTCGACCGCGTGCGCGGCCGTTTGCAGCCGAATGCCCAGGCGCTGGCCTTGTATGAGGAGGTGCGGCGCTCCTATGTCGGTTTCGAGCGCGTGGTGGGCGTCGCCAGCCGGCTCAAGCAATTCGCGTCGGGCCAGCTTTCCATCATCGGTTTGCCGGTGTTTTCCCAGACCCTGCTGCCCGCCGCCTGTGCCCGTTTCCTGGCGGCGCATGAAGGCGTGAGCGTTTCCATCACCTCGGCCGAATCGCCCTATCTGGAAGAATGGCTGTCGGCCCAGGGCTATGACCTCGGCTTGAGCGAGCGCGAAACGGCACCGCCCGGCACCGAGCAAAGCCTGCTCCTGGAAATCAATGAAGTCTGCGTGCTGCCGCCCAACCATCCGCTCTTGAAAAAACGTGTGCTGCAATTACGCGACTTCGCCGGCGAGCGCTTCGTCAGCCTGGCGCCGGAAGATCCATATCGCCTGCAGATCGACGACGCTTTCCGACGAGCCGGCGTGGAACGCAAGATGATCGCCGATACGCACAGCGCCGCCTCGGTATGCGCCATGGTGCGCCACGGGGTGGGCGTAGGCATCGTCAACCCTTTGACCGCGCTCGAATACGCGGAGCAGGGCGTGCGGATTCGCCCGCTGGCGCTGGCGATTCCGTTTCGCGTCCATACGGTGCGGCCCTTGCACCGCGCCGGCAATGCGCTGGTTGCGCGTTTCATGAAATCCTTGAGCGAAACCGCGCGCAAGCTGGAAAAGGGATTGCACTGATTCGCCAAGCCGGCAATCACCAAAAACCGGTCATGCCGATGCGCTTTGGTTTGGTGAAAAACATTGAAGCGAGCCAATAAATGCCAGGGTTTCCTTAGATTTGCCAAGTAGCGATCATTAGGAAATCTAAGTAACAATTGCGTCATTGGGCTGTCACAAAGTCTTGTTATTTTCTTGCCGATTTTCACATTCACCAACAAGGCAAGAAATGACACCCGACCTTTCCCAAAAGTTGTTGACCCGCGCCGTGCAAGCTGCAGTCGCTACGATGTGCATGGGCGCAGGCATGACCGCCTGGGCGAATCCTGCAGGCGCCGCCGACGCCGGTGCAAATCCCGGTTCAAGCGATTCGCAAGTCATCACCATCAGCACGGCGAAAGAAGCCAGGGCCGCCGAAGGCTCGCCCTCGCAAGTGTCGCTTGACGCGATCCAGCCGCAATCGATCGTGGGCCAGCGCAGCATCGAGGAGAATTCCTTTGCCGGCTCCAACTATGCGGACATCGTCAACTGGACGCCTTCGGTGTTTTCGGTCGATCCGAACGGCTCGGGCTTGATGGAAAGCCAGAGCCTGACCATACGCGGCTTCCAGGATGGCCAATACAATGTCACCTTCGACGGTATTCCATGGGGCGACTCGAATGACTTCACGCACCATTCCACGGTTTATTTCATGCCGCAGGACCTGGGCAGCATCAGCGTCGATCGCGGCCCGGGCGATGCGAGCACCATCGGCAATGCCACTTTCGGCGGTTCGATTGCCCTGAATTCCAAGGACACCATGGCTACACGCCAGGGCCGGGTCTATGGCGCCTATGGTTCCTGGGCCACCGGTTTGCTCGGTGTCGAATACAACACCGGCACGCTGGTGGACTTCAACGATTCACGCATCTACGTGAGCCTCAAGGGCTTGCATTCGGACGGCTTCCTGACCGAGAGCGGCCAGACGCGCGAAAACCTCTTCTTCAAGATGGATACGCCCATCGCGCCGGCCACCACCCTGACCGTCGCGGCGATGTACAACCATACGCTGCAGCACGTGCCCAACGGCTCGACGGCGGAACAGCAGGCGCAATACGGCTACAACTTCGGGCTGGCCAACGACAACCAGAGCGAAGCCAACGCGCCCTGGAACTACGACTGGCTGAGTACGGATTTCGAATACGTCGGCTTCAAGAGCAAGCAGGATACCTGGACCTTCGACAACAAGCTCTACACCTACGCCTATTACCACTACGGCTATTACGGTATGAACACCGGTTCGGTGACGGCGGCGCAAACCGTGGCCGACGGCGGTACGACTTTCGCCGCGAGCGACGTGCCGGGCATTCGCATGCACAACAATTACCGCTCCGTGGGCGATCTGTTCCGCGCCTCGGATAGCCTCGGCCCCGGCCTGCTTGAAGCCGGCTTGTGGTACGACTATCAGCGCAACAACCGCTTCCAGCAGGATATCGATTGGACCCTGGGCGGCACGCCCTATGGCGGCGAATCGAACGGCGGCTCGGTGCAGCGCTCGATGGAAAACACCCTGACCACCTTCCAGCCCTACGTGCAATACACGTGGAACGCGACTTCGGAATTTTCCATCACGCCGGGCATGAAATACGATTCGTTCCGCCGCACCATCGACGCGCCGGTGAACCAAAAGACCGAAGTGCCTTACAGCGGCTCGGCCACCTGGAACAAGACCCTGCCTTCCATCATCGCGCGCTTCACGCCGACCTCGAACCTGACGCTGTATGCGCAATACGCCGAAGGCTTCCTGGCGCCGAACATGAACGTGTTCTACAAAACCTCGCCCGACCTCGGCTCGGTGAAGCCGACCACGACCAAGAACTACCAGGCCGGTGCCAACTTCGTCTCGGGCGATGTCGTGCTGGGCGGCGACGTCTACCGCATCGATTCGACCAATATCGCCTCGGCCACCGCTTGCCCGGCCGGCTTCACGGCTTGCGCCACGCTCGTGCCCGGCGTGAAGTTCGACGGCGCTGAACTGGAAGCCACGGTCAAGGTCGGCAACGGC
>DASVYZ010000638.1:0-8838 GCA_036391935.1 Burkholderiaceae bacterium
CTACGGCCTCGGCGTGACCGAGCATGCGCAGGGTTCGACGGCGATTCTGGGCATCGCCAATCTCGCCATGGCCACGGGCAACATCGGCCGCGAAGGCGTGGGCGTGAACCCCTTGCGCGGGCAAAACAATGTGCAGGGTTCGTGCGACATGGGCTCCTTCCCGCATGAATTGCCGGGCTATCGCCACGTCGCCGATTCCGCTGTGCGCGGCGAATTCGAGGCCGCCTGGGGTGTGAGCATCCAGTCCGAACCCGGCCTGCGCATCCCCAACATGTTCGATGCCGCGTTGAGCGGCAGCTTCAAGGGCTTGTATTGCCAGGGTGAAGACATCGTGCAATCGGACCCGAACACGCAACACGTGGCAGCGGCCTTGTCGGCCATGGAATGCATCGTGGTGCAGGATATTTTCCTGAATGAGACCGCGAAGTATGCGCACGTGCTCTTGCCGGGCTCATCCTTCCTGGAAAAGGATGGCACTTTCACCAATGCCGAACGGCGTATTTCGCGCGTGCGGCAAGTGATGCCGCCGCGCGCCGGCTACGCCGATTGGGAAGTGACGATGGAACTGTCCAAGCGCCTCGGCTACGACATGAATTACAGCCATCCGTCCGAGATCATGGACGAGATCGCGCGCCTGACGCCGACTTTCCACGGTGTGAGCTTCGACAAGATCGACCGCATGGGCAGCATCCAGTGGCCCTGCAACGATGCGGCGCCGGAAGGCACGCCCATCATGCATGTCGGCGAATTTGTGCGCGGCAAGGGCCGGTTCTACATTACCAAGTATGTGCCGACCGATGAAAAGGTGACGCGCAAGTACCCGTTGATCCTGACCACGGGCCGCGTGCTGACGCAATACAACGTCGGCGCGCAGACGCGCCGTACCGGCAACGTGCAATGGCACTCGGAAGACCGCCTCGAAATCCATCCGCACGATGCCGAGGAGCGCGGCATCAAGGACAAGGACTGGGTCGGCATCCAGAGCCGCGCCGGCGAAACCGTGTTGCGCGCCATGATTTCCGAGCGCATGCAGCCCGGCGTGGTCTACACCACCTTCCATTTCCCCGAATCGGGTGCCAACGTGATCACGACCGAAAGTTCGGACTGGGCCACCAACTGCCCCGAATACAAGGTGACAGCGGTGCAGGTGATGCCGGTGCAACAGCCCTCTGAATGGCAAAAGGAATACAGCCGCTTCAACCGCGAGCAATTGCAATTGCTTGAGGAAGCGAGTACGCCGGCCGGTTGATGACCATGGATGCCGAAGCCTTCGAGCATGCAGGCACGGAGCGGCGCAAGGTGGTCCGTATCGCCGGCGGCGTGCGCAGCGTGGCGCCGGACGATCTGGCTGACGAGGTGCCGGTGGCATTGGAGTACAACGGGATTTCGCATGCCGTGATGCTGGCGACGCCTTGCGACCTGGAAGCGTTTGCCGTCGGATTTACGCTTTCGGAAGGGATCGTGGCGGGCATCGGCGACATTTATGAAGTCGAAGTCGAACATGCGCCGAACGGCATTACGGTGCATTTGCGTATCGAGGGTGGGGCATTCGCCAGACTCAAGGAAAAACGGCGCAATCTGACCGGACGCACCGGTTGCGGATTATGCGGCACGGAAGACCTGGGCCAGGTATTGCGGCCTTTGCCGCAGGTGAAGGGCAAGCACGCCTTGAAGCCGTCCGCGGTGCTGCGCGCGCTGGAAGACATGAAGCAGCATCAACCGATCAACCGCAGGACCGGCGCCACGCATGCGGCCGCGTGGTGCGACGGCGAGGGCAGGGTGCTCGCCGCATTCGAAGACGTGGGGCGGCACAATGCGCTCGACAAACTGATCGGTTTCATGGCGCGCCAAAAAATCGATCCCACCGATGGATTCCTTGCCATGACCAGCCGTGCCAGCGTGGAGTTGGTGCAAAAAGCGGCGAGCTTCGGCATGCCCGCCCTGGTCGCGATTTCGGCTCCCACGGCACTGGCGGTGCGCACGGCGGAAGCCTGCGGCATGATTTTGCTGGCGTTTGCGCGCGGCGATGAGTTCGTCGCCTATGCCCATGCGGAAAAGCTGGCACCGAACTAGAGAGAAGAAACTTGGATATCGATAACCTGATCAAGATGGCCAACCGGATCGGCGATTTTTACGAGTCGCTCCCCGACCCCGAAGAAGCCTCACGAGAAATTTCCGGCCACCTCAAGAAATTCTGGGCGCCGCGCATGCGCATTCAAATCCTTGACTACGTGGAAAAGCAGGACGGCGCAGGCTTGAGCCCCATCGTGCTGGCTTCGATTCGAGCCAATCTCGAGAAACTGCGGCCGGACCCGTCATATCAGGCGGGCTAGCCTGCCGGCAGGTTTTCCAGTGCGAAGCGGATCAAGTCCGCCTGCCCGTCGATATTGAGCTTGCGCTTGATGTTCCAGCGGTGCGTTTCCACGGTGCGCACGCTCAAGTCAAGCTCGCGCGCGATTTCCTTGTTCGAATGACCCTGTGCAATGCGTTGCAGCACGTCCTTCTCGCGTGCCGTCAACAGCAGCAGCGGCGAACTCGGACCCGAGGGCGAAGTCTGCAGCGCGGCGCTGTAATAGACCTTGCCCTCAATGGCGCTGTCGATCGCGGCGATGATGTCGGTGGCCGGCGCGTCCTTCAAGACGTAGCCGCGCGCGCCCGCCTGGATCGCTTGCAATACGTATTCGGCCTTGTCGTGCATGGAAAGCATGATGACGGCGACACCGGGATGGTCGGCATGGAAACGCGCGGTCGCTTCGATCCCGGATACGCCCTTGAGATTGATGTCCATCAGCGCCAGGTCGATCTCCTGGCCGGCTGCGGCGGCAAGTGCTTCTTCGGCCGAAGCGGCTTCCGCGACCACTTCGAAACGCTCGACTGCCGACAGCCGCGCGCGCAAGCCGTCCCGCACCAGCTGATGGTCGTCCACCAGCAGGATGCGGATAGGTGCTTTGGTTTCGCTCATTTCAGACTCCCCTCACCGTGACGGCGATGCGTGTGCCCGAACCGGGCGACGCAATAATATCCAATGTGCCGCCGACCGCCTCGGCACGCTCATGCATGTTGCGCAAGCCTATGCCGCGCTGGGCGTTTTCCTGCAGGCTGGCGACGTCGAAGCCCCGGCCGTTGTCCGCGATGTCGAGTTCGACGGAGCGGCCGACGGCTTTGAGGCCGATATCGACGCGGCTGGCCTGCGCATGGCGCCGGATATTGGTCATTGCCTCTTGGGCAATGCGGAACAGCGCGGTATTGGCCGTCATCGGCAGGGTATCGACTTCGCCGTCGACCAAGACGCGCACCGCGATTCCGGCGTCCTTGCCGAACTCCTCGGCCAGGTGCTTCAGCGCTACGCTCAAGCCGAGGTCATCGAGCATGCCGGGCCGCAGGCCGTGTGAAATGCGCCTGACTTCACCCATGATGCGGTTGAGCTGTTCGGCCGCGCGCGTGAAGGCGCTTTGGGCCGGCGCTTGCCGGTTGTCGGCCAATTGCTCCAAGCCGGTTTCGACTTGCAGGCGCACGAACATCAGTTCCTGGCTGATGCCGTCGTGCAGGTCGCGTGACAGTCGCGCGCGTTCCTCCTCCTGCGATTGCACCACGCGTTGCGCCAGCACTTTGAGCTTGGCGTCGGCCACGCGTAATTCGCTGAAGTTCAGAAATAGCCCGAAGAAGGTGATGGCCAGCGCGCAGGCTGCGGCGATGCCGGCCAGCAGGATCAGCGTGCCTCCGATATTGCGTTCGCTTTGCCGGTCGATCTTCTGCAGCGCCGCATCGACGTCGTCGAGATAGATGCCGCTGCCGAGCATCCAGCCCCAGCGCTCCAGCATGACCACGTAGGCCAGCTTGGGCGCCTCGCGCCGCAGAGAGGGCTTGGGCCAGCTGTACTGCACGAAGCCGCCGCCGGCCTTGGCTTGCGCGATCAGTTTCTGGATGGCGAGATTGCCCTGCGCATCGCGCAAGTCCCAGTAGTTATTGCCGACGAAGTTACGCAGCCTCGGGTGCATCAGGTTGGTGCCGTGCAGGTCGTAGATGAAGAAGTAGCCGTCTTCGCCGAATTCCATCTTCGCCAGGATGGCCTTCGCCTTGTCCTGTGTTTCCTGATCGTTGCGGCCCGATTCGTACAGCGCGGCGATCGCTTGCGTACCGAGCTTTACATAATTTTTAAGCTCGGTTTCCTTGCTGGCACGATAAGCTGCTTCGACCGTATCATGCTGTTGCGCCGACAGCGTATCGGCCTGGTAACGCAAAGCAAAGGCAATTGCAGCGAATGCCAGCAGCAGGGGAAGCAGGGCCATGAAAATGATGCGTTGCCTGGTTTTCATACGTAGTACTTCGTATTTACGCCAGTTGACCGGCGTTACTATAATCAATTGTAGTACGTCAATAATACAGGAGACACCATGCCGACAGACCCCAAATCGAAGGAGCCATCCGGCTCGTTCAAGCTGTTCCCGAATATCCTGCTGCTGATTCCGTTCCTGGCCTTGCTCTGGGTACCGTTCTACAACAGCGTGGAACCGACGCTGTACGGTTTCCCATTCTTCTATTGGTATCAGTTCCTCTGGGTGCCGATTACCTCGATCCTCATTTTCATCGTCTACAAGGCGGACAAGTGATGGGCGCCTCCTTGAACACGACGGCGCTGGCCGTCTTCATTGCATTTTTCGTCCTCGTCACCGTCATCGGCTTCCTCGCTTCGCGCTGGAAGGCGGGCGATTTGACCCAGCTTCACGAGTGGGGCCTGGGCGGACGCCAGTTCGGCACGCTGATCACCTGGTTCCTGGTCGGCGGCGACTTCTACACGGCTTACACGGTGATTGCCGTTCCTGCGGCCGTGTTCGGCAACGGCGCGAGCGGCTTCTTCGCCCTGCCTTACACCATCATCGTCTATCCTTTCGTTTTTATGGTGATGCCCAGGCTGTGGCGCATCTGCCACAAGGAAAACTACATCACCTCGGCGGATTTCGTGCAAGGCATGTACGGCGGCAAATGGTTCCCGGCTGCCGTCGCGCTGACCGGCATCGTCGCCACCATGCCTTATATCGCGCTGCAACTGGTGGGCATGCAGGCGGTCATCAAGGGCTTGGGGATTTCCGGCGAAATTCCGCTTGCAGTCGCTTTCGTCATCCTGGCGCTCTACACCTATTCCAGCGGCATCCGCGCACCGGCCATGATTGCCTTCGTCAAGGACATCATGATCTATATCGTCGTGATCGCGGCGGTGTGCCTGATCCCGACCAAGCTGGGCGGCTACGGCTCGGTGTTCGATGCTGCGGATCACTTCTTCGCCGCCAAGGGCAGCGGCGGCATCGTCCTGAAGCCGGTGCAGTTTTCGGCATACGCCTCGCTTGCGCTCGGTTCGGCACTGGCGGCCTTCATGTATCCGCATACCATGACGGCCATCCTCAGTTCTGCCAGTGAAAAGACCATCCGCAAGAATGCCATCCTGCTGCCGGCCTATACCGTGCTGCTCGGCTTGATCGCGCTGATGGGCTATATGGCAATCACGGCCGGCGTGAAAGTGGAAAGCGCCAACGACGTGGTGCCGCAATTGTTCGCCAAACTGTTCCCCGATTGGTTCGTCGGCTTTGCCGCGGCGGCGATTGCGATCAGCGCGCTTGTGCCGGCCGCGATCATGTCGATCGGCGCAGCCAACCTGTTCACGCGCAATCTGTGGAAGCCGCTGGTCAATCCCAATATCACGCCGGAGCAGGAATCGAGCAACGCCAAGCTCGTGTCGCTGCTGGTCAAGGCCGGCGCCTTGGTCTTCATCTTCGTGCTGTCGCCCAAGTTCGCCATCGAGCTGCAATTGTTGGGGGGAATGTGGGTCCTGCAAACCTTCCCGGCCATCGTGTTTACGCTCTTCACACGCAAACTGAAGTTGCCGGGCCTGTTCCTCGGCTGGGCAGCCGGCATGGCCTGCGGCACGACCATGGCCTTCATGGTTGATTTGAAAGCGGTGTATCCGGTGGCAGGTTCGCCGGTCTACATCGGCTTGATCGCACTGGCGATCAATCTCGTCGTCACGCTTGTCGTCTCCGCCGTGATGCCGGCGAAGCAGCCTGCGCTTGCGCACTGAATCGTCCCAACCCGTCAAGCCCGCACTCCGGTGCGGGTTTTTTTATTTGCGGCGATGAAGTTGCAATCCTGTCGCAACGGGATTGATTTTGTCGCCGAATTTGGTAAGGTGGGGGCTGGCAGAAGGTTCTTCGACAACATCGCGGCATCAGGTAGACGAAGGAGGAATCCGCCTTGGACATCTATGCGCCAAGTGTTTTCAAGATCGACCGGCAGAGATCGCGGATCGGGATGGCATAAGAAGGAAAATGAGCAGCCACAATGCGCCATAAAGCCATGAACATTGCTTTTTCCCTGCTGCGTTTCCTGTTTTTTGTCTATCTGGCGAGTTGTCTCTTCCTGTACTTCTATCAGCGCAAGCTGCTCTATGTTCCGCCGGCGCAGATGCTCGATGCCGCACCGGCCGGCTCGATCTACCAAACGATGAAGATCGAGGTGCAAGGTGTGGGCAAGATCACCAACTGGATAGCCTTGCCGAGAGATGCCGATTCCCCTGTCATCGTCTTTTTCCATGGCAACGGCTCGGACCGGACGGATTTCATGCAAACCGGCGAGCGGCTGCATCGATACGGTTGGGGCGTGGTGTTGGCTTCTTATCCCGGTTACTCGGGCAATCCAGGCGATCCGAGCGAAGATACCTTGATGGCGGGAGCGCGTGCGACAATCGATGCCCTCGGCCATCCGCCTGGCGGCATCCTGCTGTGGGGACACAGCCTGGGCAGCGGCGTGGCGGCGCGCATGGCGAGCGAGGGTAGGGGGCAGGGCTTGATTCTTGAAGCCCCGTACACCGTGATTTCCGATATTGCTGCGAGTGCCTTTCCGATTTTTCCCGTGCGCGTACTGATGCGCGACCGCTACGATACGCGTTCCCTGGTCCCGGCGATCAAGGTGCCGGTATACATCATCCATGCCGATGGCGACCCCGTGATTCCCTTTGCGATGGGCCGGGAACTGGCTGGGGACTTCGGTACACAAGCCGAATTCCATCCGCTGCATCTGGCCAGCCATTACCCGCACGCGGAGCGGGATTGGAGCGAAGCGGTGAAAGATTGGTGGCGGCGCAAGATCAAGCCGGCGCCGCGTTTTGCGTCGGCCACGCCTTCTGCGCAAGGCGTGGCAGGTGCGTCGTGAATCAGCCCAGCATGGCATCGGCCTTGACGTAGTCGTAGCCGAGGTCCTTGGCCACGGCCTCATAGGTGACATGGCCTTCGCAGACGTTCAAGCCGTTGCGCAGATGAGCGTCATCCTTCAATGCCTTGCGCCAACCCTTGTTCGCAATCGCAACGGCGTGGCCGATGGTGGCGTTGTTGAGCGCAAACGTCGAGGTGCGAGCCACGGCGCCGGGCATGTTGGCCACGCAATAGTGGATCACGCCGTCCACCACGAAGGTCGGATCGGCATGCGTGGTGGCGTGCGAAGTTTCGAAGCAGCCGCCCTGGTCGATTGCCACGTCGACCACCACTGAGCCTTGCTTCATGCGGGAAATCATGTCTCGCGTCACGAGCTTGGGGGCTGCTGCGCCGGGCACGAGCACGCCGCCGACCACCAAATCTGCGTCCAGTACCGATTCTTCGATGGTGTGGGCATTCGAATGCAGGGTATTGATGCGATTGCCGTAGACCAGGTCGAGCTGGCGCAGACGGTCTATGCTCTTGTCGAGCACGGTCACGCGCGCGCCGGCGCCGACCGCCATTTGCAGCGCATTGGTGCCGACCACGCCGGCGCCGATGATGACTACATGGCCTGCCGCCACGCCGGGCACACCGCCCAGCAGCAAGCCCATGCCGCCCTTGGATTTTTCCAGGTGGGCCGCGCCGGCCTGGATCGCCATGCGGCCAGCTACTTCGCTCATCGGCGCCAGGAGGGGCAGGCCGCCGCCTTGGCCGGTAATCGTTTCATAGGCGATACAGACCGCGCCGGACTTGACCAGGGCCTTGGTCTGTTCCGGGTCCGGAGCCAGGTGCAGATAGGTGTAGAGAATCTGGTCCTTGCGCAGCATGGCGCATTCGACCGGTTGCGGTTCCTTGACTTTCACGATCATGTCGGCGCGGGCGAAGATGTCTGCCGCGCTGTCGGACAATGTGGCGCCTGCCGCGACGTATTGTTCGTCGGCCAGGCCGATGGCCGTGCCGGCATTCTTTTGCACAATCACCTGGTGGCCGCGCGAAGTCAATTCGCGCACCGATGACGGCGTCAGGCCGACACGATATTCATGATTCTTGATTTCCTTGGGTACGCCGATCAGCATGTCCGTCTCCTCGTCGATAATAAAGGTTGTCCCCTGCTTCCACACCATGTCAATTGGTGCGAAAGCAGGAAATGCAGCTATCATATGACTGAGCAACTAGTTTTTGTTTCTGAAAAATATTCAATATTTGGTGGAATTTCATGCGAACGGTGAAAGAGTCGAGCCGCGGGCTGGACAAGCTGGACCGCCATATCCTGCGCATCCTGCAGCGCGAGGGGCGTATTTCGATGAAGGATCTGGGCGATCGCGTCGGCCTGTCGGTAACGCCCTGCATCGAGCGCGTCAAACGCATGGAGCGCGATGGCGTGATCACGGGTTACCATGCCAAGGTCGATGCCGCTTCCCTGGGGGCCAAGCTGCTGGTATTCGTCGAGATCACGCTGAACCAGAAGTCGTCCTCGGCCTTCGACCAGTTCCGCTATGAAGTCTTGCGCATCCCCGAAGTGCAGGAGTGCCACCTTGTATCGGGCGACTTCGATTATCTGATCAAGGCACGCATCCGCGAGATGGATGAATAC
>DASVYZ010000639.1:0-6671 GCA_036391935.1 Burkholderiaceae bacterium
ATCGCCGCCGGCGTGCTGGTCTGGCTGGTGCGTATCAAACCCAGGCCCGGCGCTACGGCGATGAGCCTGGCTCCGCTGCAATTGCCCTTCCTTGCCATGAGCGGCGCCGACGGCAACCTGCTATGGCAAGTCACCTTGTTCTTCGCCAAGGCAGGCGCCTTCGTGTTCGGCTCGGGCCTTGCCGTTGTGCCCTTCCTCTACGGCGGCATCGTCACCGACACCCACTGGCTCAACGACAAGCAATTCGTCGACGCCGTGGCGGTAGCGATGATCACGCCCGGGCCGGTGGTAATCACCACGGGCTTCATCGGCTACCTGATAGCAGGCTTGCCGGGCGCGGTCGCGGCCGCCGGTGCCGTGTTCCTGCCGTGCTACCTGATTACCGTGATTGCCGCGCCGCATTTCAAGAAATACGGCAAGCGCCCGGCGATCCTGGCCTTCGTCGACGGCATCACGGCCGCTGCGGTCGGCGCCATCGCCGGTTCGGTCGTGGTGCTGGCGACGCGTTCGATCACGGACGTGCCGACGGCCCTGCTCGCCATCGTCACTACCGTGCTGCTATGGAGATTCAAAAAGATCCCCGAGCCCGTCATCGTCGCCGCGGCGGCCTTGATCGGACTGGCGCTCTACCCATTGGCTCACGCCCATCCCTGACAGGAGATTCCCCCATGAGTGACCATATCGATACAGACCGCCGCAAGCTGTTGCATACCGCTGCCGCCACGGCGCTTGTGGCTGTCGCGGCCAAGACCGCCGAGGCGCAAACCGTACAGGAGAAACCGGCCATGACCATCGTTCCCGCCTTCGAAAGCCAAGGCGCGCTGAAGCCCTTGCCCTTCGACCCCGCCAAGCTCAACGGCATATCCGAGAAGCTGATGCATTCCCACTGGGAGAACAACTACGGCGGCTCAGTCAAGGCCTTGGCGACGCTAAAGAAACACTTGAGCGAAGCATTGTCCAGCAAGGATACGCCGTCTTTCGTCTATAACGACCTGAAGCGCGAGCACCTGCTGCGCACGGGCTCCGTCGTGTTCCACGAATACTACTTCGGCAACCTGGGCGGCAGCGGCCAGGCGGGCGCGGCTGAACGAAAGACTATCGGCGACGCCTTCGGCAGCTTCGATACCTGGGAAACCGAGTTCCGCCGCATCGGCGCAGGACTGGGCGGCGGATCGGGCTGGGTCGTGCTGGGCTTCAACACGCATACGCGCCAGTTGGAGAACTACTGGATGGCCGACCATGGCCACGGTCCCGCAGCCACGCTGCCCATCCTGGTGATGGACATGTATGAGCACGCTTACCAAATGGATTTCGGCGCGGCGGCAGGCAAATACATCGATGCGTTCTTCAAGAACATCCAGTGGGAAGCGGTGGCGGCGCGGCTTGAATCCGCAACCAGGCAATCCTAGGCCGGGAAAATGCGCATGTGTCATTGGATAAGAGCGGCTGCTGCCGTATTGGCTTTCTCCTTCTGGAACACGGAAGCCACGGCCGCACCGAAAGGCGCCGAGCCGACGGGCGAGATTCTGTTCATCTGCGAACATGGCAACGTCAAAAGCTTGATGGCCGTGTCGTATTTCAATCAGGTGGCGAAAGAAAGACATTTGCCGTTCGTCGCCATCTCGCGGGGCGCCGCGCCCGACTCGACGACCGTTCCGCCGGCAATTGTGGAAGGATTGCGCAGCCAAGGTTTCGACGTCTCGTCCTTCCACCCGGTCAAGGTGACGGAGCAAGACATCGCCTCAGCCCGGCGCGCCGTGGCGATCGGCGTGCCTTCGCTTTCCGCCGTCGGAAATACCAATGCGTCGATCGAAGCTTGGAATGACGTGCCGCCGGCCACGGTGGATTTCCAGGCATCGAGCGCATCAATCAAGGCTCACATTGAGGCCTTGCTCTTGCAATTGGATGCACCCCAAGGCGGACACAACCGGCCTCCCAAAACGAACTGAAGCGCGTTGGAGGATACAGCGATGCGTTATCTGTTCCGATTGCCGCACCGGCACGCCCTTCGCGGAATGCTATCCCTCGTCTTATGCATGGCCGCCTGCACTCCCTGGGCGGCATCCGCGACGCCGGGCACCTTGCCGCTCAAAACCGTGGCGGACCTCCCGCTGCCCGGCAATACCACTCGCTGGGACTATGCCAGCATAGACGTTCGCCGCGGCCTTCTGTATCTGGCCCATCTCGGGGACGGCAAGGTAATCGTGGTCGATACAACAATCGATCGCGTGGTGGCCGAGATTCCCAATGTCGGCGGCGTCCACGGCGTGCTGGCGATACCGGAACTGGGCCGGGTCTACGCCTCGGCAACCGGAACCGACGAGGTCGTCGCGATCGATACGCAGACCTTCAAGATCGTCGCGCGCATTCCGGCCGGCAACTACCCGGACGGCCTGGCCTATGCGGCGGCGCGGCAAAAGATCTACGTATCCGACGAGCATGGCGGCACCGATACCGTGATCGACGTCCGCACCAACAGGCGCGTCGCCACGATTCCCATCGGGCGCGAGGTCGGCAATACTCAGTTTGACCCGGTATCGGGGCACGTCTTCGTCAACGAACAGACCAGCAATGAGCTGGTGGAAATCGACCCGGCCACGGACAAGGTCGTCGGCCGCACGCCGCTGCCGGGCGCCGAAGGTGCGCACGGTCTGTACATCGACGCGCCTGCACGGACGGCTTACGTCGCGTGCGAAGACAACGCACGATTGCTGGTCGTCGACTTGAAGAGCAAGCGCGTGATCTCGGCATACGAGGTCGGCAGCGCACCCGACGTCATCGCATTTGACGAGAGCCTGGGCTGGCTGTACGTCGCCGGCGAAGCAGGTGTCGTGTCGGTATTCAATCGACACGATGGTACGCTCACGCCGCTCGGCGAAGGGCAGCTCGGGCCAAACGCCCACGTCGTTGCGGTGGACGCGTCCACGCACCGGGCATATTTCCCGCTGCGGAATATCGCTGGAAAAAGCGTACTGCGGATTACGGCACCCTCCCCTCAGCCATAGCAGTGCCGAGGCCGGCGGAGCCGTGGAAGGCTATATGCTATCTGCACGGACCAGCGCCTCGTGCGCCTGCCGATCGGCGTGGTACGACGACCTGACCATCGGTCCCGAAGCCACGTGGGTAAAGCCCATCTCCTCGCCCTTGACGCGCAAGGCATCGAACTCCTCAGGCGTGACGTAGCGCTGCACCGGCAAATGGTGCGCCGAAGGCTGCAGGTACTGGCCCAGGGTCAGCATGTCGATGTCGTGCGCGCGCATGTCACGCATCACCGCCTCGACTTCTTCGAGCGTCTCGCCCAAGCCCAGCATCAAACCCGACTTGGTCGGCACCCTGGGATGGAGCGCCTTGAAGCGCTGAAGCAATTGCAGCGAATGTGCATAGTCGGCGCCGGGGCGCGCCTGCTTGTAGAGGCGCGGTATGGTTTCGAGGTTGTGGTTGAACACATCGGGCGGCGTGGCGGCAAGAATCTCCAGCGCCGCATCCATGCGGCCGCGGAAGTCCGGCGTCAGCACTTCTATCGTGATGCCCGGGCTTTGCGCGCGCGTTTCGCTGATGCAGGCGGCGAAGTGTGCCGCGCCGCCGTCGCGCAAATCGTCGCGGTCGACCGAGGTGATGACGACGTACTTGAGTCCCATCGCCTTGATGGTGCGGGCCAGGTTGGCCGGCTCTTCGATATCGAGCGGATTGGGCCGTCCGTGACCGACGTCGCAAAACGGGCAGCGCCGCGTGCAGATGTCGCCCATGATCATGAAGGTGGCCGTGCCGCCCTTGAAGCATTCGCCGATATTGGGGCAATTGGCTTCTTCGCAAACCGTGTGCAGCTTGTTTTCGCGCAGGATGGATTTCAGGCGCTGCACTTCCTTGGTGCCGGTGAATTCAGCGCGGATCCACTTGGGCTTGCGCAGGTATTCGCCGGGCTGGGTCGGCACGATCTTGATCGGGATGCGCGCCATCTTTTCCGCGCCGCGCAGCTTTTCGCCCGCCTGCACGGGGCGCTTGACGTCGGTGGTTTGCGATTCACTCATACAGGTATCAGCCGCGGAAATAGCGTTGCGGCACGAAAGGCGTCTTGGCCACTTCGACAGCCACCGGCTTGCCGCGCACGATGGCATTCAAGGCCGTGCCGATCTTGGCGTATCCGGTTTCAACGTAACCCATGGCAACCGGACCGCCCAAGGTCGCACCGAAGCCGCCCGAGGTTACCTTGCCGACCACCTTGCCATCGGCATTGACGACTTCCGCCCCCTCGCGCACCGGCATGCGGTCTTTCACGAGCAGGCCGACACGCTTCTTGGCCACGCCTTCGGCCAATTGGCGCATGATGGTGTGGGCGCCGGGATAACCGCCGGGCCGCGCGCCATCGGCACGGCGCGCCTTGGACAAGGCCCAGGCAATGCTCGCTTCGACCGGCGTGGTATTGGTATCCATGTCGTGGCCGTACAGGCACAAGCCCGCTTCCAGGCGCAGCGAATCGCGCGCGCCGAGGCCGATCGGGGCCACCTCGGGCTGGGCCAGCAGCAGGCGCGCCACTTCTTCGGCATGCGAATTCGGCACCGAGATTTCATAGCCGTCTTCGCCGGTATAACCCGAGCGGCTGATGTAGCATTCGACGCCGGCCAGCGTAACCTTGCCGGCATCCATGAACACCATCTTGGCGGTTTCCGGCGCAAAGCGCGCCATCACGGTCGCGGCAGCCGGGCCTTGCAGCGCGAGCAGCGCGCGGTCGCTCAACTCGACGATGTCGCACTTGCCGGCCAGGTGCTTGCGCATATGGGCGATATCCTGCTCCTTGCAGGCGGCATTGACCACGACGTAGAGATGATCGCCGTTGTTGGTCACCATCAAGTCGTCGAGCACGCCGCCGTTCTCGTCGGTGAACACGGCATAGCGCTGGCAATGCAGGCCGAGGTCGACCACGTCGATCGGCACCAGCGTTTCGAACGCGCGCGCGACATCGGGGCCGCTCAAGCGTACCTGGCCCATGTGCGACACGTCGAACAAGCCGGCTTGCGTGCGCGTGTGGGCATGCTCCTTCAGCACGCCGCTCGGATATTGCACCGGCATCGAATAGCCGGCGAAGGGCACCATCTTGGCGCCGAGTTCGACGTGCAGGTTGTATAGCGGGGTCTTGTGCAATTGTTCAGTCATGGCATTCACTTTCTTAACATTCGATGACGTTGACGGCCAAGCCGCCGCGTGCGGTTTCCTTGTACTTGATCTTCATGTCGGCGCCGGTTTCGCGCATGGTCTTGATGACCTTGTCGAGCGAGACGTAATGATGCCCGTCGCCGCGCAAGGCCATGCGCGACGCATTGATGGCCTTGATCGAACCCATGGCATTGCGCTCCACGCAGGGCACCTGCACCAGGCCGCCTATGGGGTCGCAAGTCAGGCCGAGGTTATGCTCCATGCCGATTTCGGCTGCGTTCTCGACTTGCGCCGGCGTGCCGCCCATCACCTCGGTCAAGGCGCCGGCCGCCATCGAGCAGGCGACGCCGACTTCGCCCTGGCAGCCGACTTCGGCGCCCGAGATCGAGGCGTTTTCCTTGTACAGGATGCCGATGGCCGCGGCGCACAGCAGGAAGCGCACCACGCCGTCGTCGTTGGCGGCCGAATAGAAGCGGTGATAGTAATGCAGCACCGCCGGCACGATGCCGGCCGCGCCATTGGTCGGCGCCGTCACCACGCGGCCGCCGGCTGCGTTTTCCTCGTTCACCGCGAGCGCATACAGGTTGACCCAGTCCATCGTCGTCAGCGGATCGCGCAGGCTCATCTCGGGCGAACTCGACAGCTTGCGGTACATCTCCGCGGCGCGGCGCTTGACCTTCAAGCCGCCCGGCAAAATGCCTTCCGTATGGCAGCCGTTGTGGACACACTCCTGCATCACCTTCCAGATGTTCAAGAGGCCGGCGCGCGTCTCTTCCTCGGGGCGCCAGACCTTCTCGTTTTCCAGCATGATCTGCGAGATCGACATCTTGTGCTGCTCGCACAGGCGCATCAGGTCGGCACCGCTCCTGAACGGGTAAGGCAAGACCGTGGTATCGGCGACGATGCGGTCCTTGCCGGCCGCTTCCTCATTGACCACGAAACCGCCGCCGACCGAGTAATACACCTTGTTCAGCAATTCCCTGCCCGCGGCGTCGAAGGCCGTGAAGCGCATGCCGTTGGGGTGGAACGGCAGCGAGTTGCGGCGATACATCAACAGATGTTCGCCCTCTTCGAACGCGATTTCCTTCTCGCCCAGGAGCGACAGCTTCTTGGACGAACGGATTTGCGCCAGCATGTCCTCGACCTTGGTGGTGTCGACCAGGTCGGGCGCCTCGCCCTGCAAGCCCAACAACACGGCCTTGTCGCTGCCATGGCCCTTGCCGGTCGCGCCGAGCGAACCGTACAACTCGGCCTTGACCGACACGGTTGCAGCAAACAGGTCTTGCTCCTTCAGGCGCGTGGCAAAGCGCAAGGCCGCGCGCATCGGCCCGACAGTGTGGGAACTGGACGGGCCGATACCGATCTTGAACAACTCGAAAACACTGATGGCCATTACGTCACCTTTGGGGGAATTGGCGGGCCTTCAATCCTTACTCGTAATCGCTAAGCGGCGGGCAGGCGCACACGACGTTGCGGTCGCCGTAGACATTGTCCACGCGGCCAACCGGCGGCCAGTACTT
>DASVYZ010000640.1:0-6144 GCA_036391935.1 Burkholderiaceae bacterium
GGCGCCGACATGCCGGTCGTGGTGTCCATGCTCAACAGCTATTCCGGCTGGGCCGCCTCTGCCACCGGCTTCATGCTGTCGAACGACTTGCTGATCGTGGTCGGCGCCCTGGTGGGTTCTTCCGGTGCGATCCTGTCCTACATCATGTGCCGCGCCATGAACCGCAACTTCATCAGCGTGATCGCCGGCGGCTTCGGCAGCGGCGGCGGCGCGCCGGCGGCCAAGGGTGACGCGAGCGCGCCGGCCGGCGAAGTCGTGCCTGTGACGGCGGCAGAGACGGCCGAAATGCTGCGCGAAGCCAAGGACGTCATCATCGTGCCGGGTTACGGCATGGCGGTGGCGCAGGCGCAGCACACGGTCTATGAAATCACCAAGGTTCTGCGCGAAAAGGGCGTCAAGGTCCGCTTCGGCATCCACCCCGTGGCGGGCCGCATGCCGGGCCACATGAACGTGCTGCTGGCGGAAGCCAAGGTGCCCTACGACATCGTGTTCGAAATGGACGAGTTGAACGAAGACTTCCCCGACGCCGATATCGCCATGGTCATCGGCGCCAACGACATCGTCAACCCTGCGGCGCAGGAAGACCCGACTTCGCCGATCGCGGGCATGCCGGTGCTCGAGGTGTGGAAAGCCAAGACTTCCATCGTCATGAAGCGCAGCATGGCTTCCGGCTATGCCGGCGTGGACAATCCCTTGTTCTACAAGGACAACAACCGCATGCTGTTCGGCGACGCGAAGAAAATGCTCGATGAAGTGCTGGGAGCGTTGAAGGCATGAGTACGACGGTCGACAATGCGGTCAACGTGGAATATCTCGGTGAAGTCTATCGCACCGGGCAAGGGTGGTTTTGCGTTGACCCGGTCGACCAGTATGTGGCGAAAACGCTCATAGAAACCGGCAGTTTCGGCAGCGGGCAGCTTGGGCTGCTGCAGAGGTTTTGCGGCGAAGACAGTTCCGTGCTTTTGCTTGGCGCCCATATCGGCACGATCGCCGTGCCGCTGTCGAAAAGGGTGAAGAACCTGACGGTTTTCGAGGCCAACCCGCGCACCTATCAATTCCTCAGCGCTAACCTGAAATTGAATGATTGCGCCAATGTCGAAGCGTTCAATCTTGCTGCCAACGACAAGGAAGCCGAGTTGAGGTTTGTCTTGAATACCGTCAACAGCGGCGGCTCCAAGCGGTTTCCGGTGCATCAAGACCAGGCATATTTTTTCGACAATCCGGAGGTCGCTACGGTGCAAGCGGTGCGCCTCGACGATTTCCTGAGGGGTAAGCATTACGACCTCATTTTCATGGATATCGAAGGTTCGGAATATTTCGCCATGAAAGGCATGCCGCAATTGATGGCGGAAGCGCAAGTACTGTTCGTGGAATTCCTGCCGCACCATATTTCGCGTGTCGCGGGGGTGAGCATCGAGCAGTTCGTCGAATGTCTTTCCGGCTTCGAGACGATGATCAAGCCGTCCATCCCGGCGGCCTATCACGGCGATGCCATACGCACGACGCTCATCGATATGTTCCACGCCGGAATCGGGGAGGAGGAATTGATCTTCGCGAGGGGGCATTTCGACATCGTCTTTGGCCCTGCCGCGCCATGAACGACTTCAAGAGCGAAGCGCCATTGCAGCACTTGCGGACCCTGCTGCGCGAATTCGCCGCCGAGCGCGATTGGGAGCAATTCCACACGCCGAAAAACCTCGCGGCAGCCTTGAGCGTCGAGGCGGCCGAATTGCTCGAGCCGTTCCAATGGCTGGTCAAGGGCGGCAAGGATGAGCTGGGCGACAAGCTCAAGGACGTGCGCTTCGAGATGGCCGACGTGCTGGCTTACCTGATCCAGCTGGCCGACAAGCTCGACGTGGATCTGTACCAGACCTTGCTGGAAAAGATCGAACTGAACCGCATCAAGTACCCTGCCGGGCAGGTGCACGGCAAGGCCGACAAGTATTCGGACTATTCTTGATCGGATTTGAATTTCGGCGCGGTTCGGCGCTATAGTGTCGCCTGTTACTGGAAGTTAAAAGATGGCGCCGAGGTTTTAGGCGCTGCATAAATTGCTCAGGGAAGGCAGGTCATGCAAATTTTCGGCATCAGCATCCATATCATCGTTGCCTTGTTCTTCGCCATCCATGCGATGCGCTCGGGGCGCAACATGTATTGGCTGTTCATCCTGTTCGGCATTCCCTGGCTCGGCGCCATCGTGTACTTTGTGACTGAATACCTGCCCGGTTCGCGCGCAGACCGTGGCCTCAATCGCGGTTTCAGCAAGGCGACTTCGGCCGCGCTCGGCCTGGTTGATCCCGCGCGCGAAGTGCGCGAAGCGCGCAAGGCCTATGACCTTTCCCCCTCGGTGCAAAACCGCATGCGCCTGGCCAAGGCCCTGCTGGCGCGCGGCGACACGCACGAGTCGATCGAGCATTTCGATGCCTGCCTGTCCGGCCCATTTGCCAAGGACCCGGAACTGCTCTATGCCGCAGCCTTGGCCAAGCTGCAGGACGGCCAGTTGCGCCAGGCGCTGGACCTGGCGCAAACCTTGCGTTCCGTCGTGCCCGATACCTCGGCCGAACGGGCCAGCTTGCTGCTCGCGCAAGCCTATGCCGCCAACGGCGACAGCGCAGGGGCGAAAGCGGAGTATGAAGCCGCCGCGGCACGCTATGGCAGCGTCGAAACGAAAGCGCAGTACGGTATTTGGGCTGCGGAGGCCAAGGATTTGGAAACCGCGCAGCGCATACTGGACGATATTGCGCGCGACGAGCGGCATTGGAACGCCCATGCCCGCGCGAACAACAAGCCCCTGATGCAACAACTGGAAAAAGCCATCCGGGCCAACGAGCCCTGATTTTCAGCGCCAGCCGAACATCATCTGTTCGGCCAGCATTTCCTTGGCCGGCTTGAGCAAATCGATGGCGCCCAGCGAAGCGCCGAGCAAGCCTTGTGTTAAAGAGCCGTCGGGCGCGCTGGCGAAGATGCGCGCCATCGTATCGGTCAGCCGTATCGTCAACTTGCGATCGGCGTCGCGCCTTTGCACAAAGCTCGCCAAAGATTCCGGTGCAATGCCTTCGCGCAGGCATTGCGCCAGTACCACGGCATCGCGCAAGCCGAGATTGAGTCCCTGGCCTGCGACCGGGTGCAGGGTTTGCGAGGCATTGCCGATAGCGACGGTACGCTTCGTTGCCGCAGCGCGTGCATTCAAGCCGAGAACGAAGGCGTGGCGCGGCGTGGTGCGCGTGAAGCCGCCGACACGCGTTCCGAACGCGTCGCCAAGCGCCTTGAGAAATTCGGTGTCGGACAGCGCCAGCAGCGCCTCCGCACGTGCCGGCCGCACGCACCAGACCAGCGCATAGCCGCCATCCTGCGGCAGCAAGGCCAGCGGCCCCTCTTCGGTAAAGCGTTCGAAGGCGCGCTGCTTGACAGGCGCGCTGCTCCAGACTTGCGCCACGATGGCGCTTTGCTCGTAGTCGCGGCGCAAGCCCTTGTTTTCCTGTTCGCCGAACAGGCCGCCTTCGGCCTGGATCGCGATTTGCGCATGCAAGGTTTCGCCGGCACCCCTCAAGCTCACGGCATCGCCTGCCTCGTCCACGTGTTCGACCTTCCTCGGCCGCAGCACGGTGATGCCGGCGCGCTCCGCCGAGGCGCCAAGCGCGGCAGTCAAGGCGCCGTAGCGCGTGACGTAGCCAAGTGCGGGCACGTCCATCTCTTCGCGTTCGATCAAGGTGCGGCCAAAGTGGCCGCGGCGCGAGACATGGATTTGATGGATTTCGTCTGCGGCGGCAAGGGGCCAGGCGCCGAGTTGTTCCAGGATTTGCCGGCTGCCGTAGGAAACGGCAATCGAGCGCGGATCTGCCGCTGCCTGCTCTGTGCTCTTGGCATCGAGCACGGCAATGCGCCCGGGCGCCACACCATGGCGCACCAGCAATAGCGCCGCGGCGAGCCCGACGGGGCCGGCGCCGCAGATGGCAATATCGGCGTCGTTCATCGCGATTGCATCAAGCTTTCGATTTCGGCCACCGTCTTCGGTGCAGCCCGGGTCAGCACTTCGCAACCGTCTTCGGTGACCAGCACGTCATCCTCGATGCGGATGCCGATGTTCCAGTATTCTTCGGGCACGTCTTCGGCAGGCCGCACGTAGAGGCCCGGCTCGATGGTCAGTACCATGCCCGGCCGAAGCACGCGCCAGGGTTTGGCGCCGGCCGCGTTCTTTTCGTTGGCTTCGTGATAGTCGCCCACGTCGTGCACGTCCATGCCCAGCCAATGGCTGGTGCGGTGCATGTAAAAGCGGCGGTAGTCGTTGCTCGCGATGGCAGCGGCTGCCGAGGCATATTTGGCTTTGTCGAGCAAGCCCGTATCGAGCATGCCTTGCACCAGCACATCCAGCGCGGCATTGTGCGGATCGATGAAGCGCATGCCGGGTTTGACGGCGGCAATTGCCGCGTCCTGCGCAGCCAGCACGATTTCATAGAGTCTTTTTTGCGCGGCGCTGAACTTGCCGTTGACGGGGTAGGTGCGCGTAATGTCCGATGCGTAGCTGCCGAATTCGCAGCCGGCGTCGATCAGGATCAACTCGCCCTCCCTGGCCTCGGACGAACCGGCAGGGTAGTGCAGCACGCAGGCGTTGGCGCCGGCGGCGACGATGGAGTTGTAGGCCGGCGCCGGTGAGCCGTGGCGGCGGAATTCATGCAGCAGTTCCGCCTCGATTTCATATACGCGCATGCCGGGCCGCGATACGCGCATCGCACGCGCATGAGCGCCGGAAGAGATCTCGGCCGCACGGCGCATCAGCGCCACTTCGGCTTCATCCTTGAACAGGCGCATCTCGTCGATGAGCGGCAGCACGTCGTGGAATTGCGTCGGCGCACGCACGCCGCTACGCTCCTTGGCGCGCACCGCGCCAAGCCAGGATTGCACCCGCGCCTCAAGTTCGGCATCGCGCCCGATGCCATAGAACAGCGCCGGCGCGTCGCTCAGGATTTCAGCCATTTCCTCGTCGAGTTTGGCGATGGAGAAGGCCGCGTCGAAACCGAAAGTTTCCTTGGCGCCCTGCGGGCCATGGCGGTAGCCATCCCAGATTTCACGCTCCACGTCCTTGTCGCGGCAGAACAGCACGCAAGTCGGCTGCGCGTCGGCGATCAGCACCAGCACGGCTTCGGGTTCGGTGAAGCCGGAGAGGTAATAAAAACGGCTGTCGTGCCGGTAGGGATAGTCGGTATCGCTGTTGCGCATGGCTTCAAGCGCGGTGGGGATGACGGCCACGCCGCCGCCCATGGCTTGCATCTGCGCGATCAGCCGCGCGCGTCGTTCGAAATAGGGACTCATGAACCTTGTTTTCCGATGAAGGGGGCATTCAATTCCGCCAGCTGGCCGGGGGTGCCGACGTTGTGCCACATGCCGCGGTACAGTTCGCCGCCGACCTGGCCGCGATCCGCGTACTCGCGCAGGATGGGGGCGAGCTTGGCATGCTGTCCGGGAGCGATGGAGTCGAAGATTTCGGGGCGGTACACGCCGATGTTGCCGAAGGTATACATGGGCTCGCCCTGGTTGGCGATGGAAAAGCTGTGCAATGCGAAATCGCCCTTGGGGTGGAAGTCGGGATTGGGCACGAGGTAGAGCCAGGCCACGTCGCGCTTGTCCGCCGGATGCGGATTGCCCCAGGGATCGTTGTCTTCCAGGGCGGTCTTGACTTGCTCGAAATCGAAGTGCGGGCAATAGATGTCGCCCGAGACGGCGACGAAGGGCTCCTCGCCGAGCAAGTGGCGCGCGAGGGCGATGCCGCCCGCCGTTTCCAAGGGCTCCTCTTCGGCTGAATAGTGCAGCTGCGCGCCGTATTTCGAGCCGTCGCCCAATTCCGATTCGATCATGTGGCCCAGGCGCGAGTGGTTGACCACGATCTCGGTAATGCCCGCGCGCACCAGGTTCAGGATTTGCCAGACGATCAGGGCGCGGCCGCGCACCTTCAACAAGGGCTTGGGGCAATCGTCGGTCAATGGCCGCATGCGCTCGCCGCGGCCGGCGGCAAAGATCATCGCTTTCATCAGAATGTGTACCCGACTTTGGGGTCCGCGCCTTCGAGTTGATCGAGCAGCAGCAACAGCGGCTTCAAGGCCTTGTAGCGTCCGGCCGCATTGCGCACATACGTCATCACCAGAGGCA
>DASVYZ010000641.1:0-2949 GCA_036391935.1 Burkholderiaceae bacterium
AGGCGGCAAAGGCCATCATGCCGCGCGCGCGCCATCGCGGCGTATCCAGGAGCGTGGCGACGATGAAGGGGTAGAACAAGGTAATGCCGGTATTGACAGAAGCCCAGGGATAGGGGCCGGGCGCATAGAGCGCCGAGATGGCATAGACCAGAAACCAGGCGATGGCGCCGATGACAATGGGTTGCTTGATGGCGGCCGCGAAGCGTTCATCGGGGCGTTCGCCGGCGGCGGAGCATAAGAGCGCCAGGAAAATGAACAAGTTGGGCAGCGGTTTGTTGATCGGAATGAAAAACAAACAGAGCAAGACTGCCCATCGTCCGGCGACCAGCAGGTTGCGGCGGACGTTGGCAAGAGGCTGTTGCATGTCAGTGGCCTTTTACGACCGTGCCCGGCTTGAGTTTGTAAGCCGTGCCGCAATAAGGACACTTGGCTTCGCCGTGATGATCCAGTTCGAGGAAAACGCGCGGGTGGGAAGACCAAAGCGGCATGGCCGGGTTCGGGCAATAGGCCGGGAGGTTTTCTGCGCCGAGTTCGACGGCTTGGGGCAGTTGGGCGGTATCGCTCATGGTGTGCTCTTGGTGATTTCTACAGATCGTGGTTCGGTGCGGACCAGATCGGGCCTGGTGCGGCCTTGTCCGGCAGGATATTGTTCAATGCGACATTTTAACGGATCAGACCAGTGTACAGATCGCCGGTAAGATATTGAAACATCTTTACCTAGCCTTATTCACGTAAATTCGCGTTAAGTTTGCATTGATTTTGTATTAACTTTGTATTTGGTTTGTATGGGGTTTGCGATAAGTTTGAATTGAGCTTGTATAAATCATGCTGTTAGTGCAAGAAAAACCGGATTTCCGCCCGCTCTTCTCCGCACCTTAAACATTGGACAAGTATTTTCTGAAAACATTCCCTGATGCAGAAAAACAGGGATGGCCATGCTCAAGTCCGGCTTGAGGCGATGGTCGGCGCTGGGCATGGGCCTTATCGTCTTCGCCGGTTCGGCGCAACTGACCGCCTTGCCTTTGATTGCCGTGAATGCGCCGCTGTCGCTGGTGGTTTTCACCGCCATGGTGGTGAATCTGCGCTTCGTGATCTTTTCGGTTGCGATCGGCCCGCATTTTGCCGACTTGGGCTGGCGCGCGCCCGTGCCCTGCTATTTCGATGCCGACACCATGATGGTGCTGTTCCCGCGCCGCTTCCCTCTCGACAAGCTTTACGAGCCCGAGGGGAAAGTCGGGACTCTTCTGCGGCGTGGCCTTTCCCAACGGGCTCGCGGGGCAGACCGGTTCCTTGCTCGGCATCGTGCTGGCGGGCCGGCTCCGCTCGCGACCTCCTGACCCGCCCTATGTTCGGCACCACTGCCGCAGGCATGGCCTAATTTACGGTTTAGCGACTGGTATTGTCCGGCTAGTGCGGTGTTTCACCTGGATTGGGACGGAGAAAAGCGATGGATCTCGCGGCGAATCAAGGTGCAAACCGCAGCAACAGTGAGCTATTGCGAGGATTGGCAACGCAGAGTCGTCGCGCAAGACGTGCTTTTATGTTCCAAGCAAATAGTGAAACACTACGCGGGATTCAAGCGGGGCCTGGACGCGTTTCGCTGCCCCGCTGCGGTAGAATAGCGGCTTTCCTTCCACCCACAGCCTTTCCGGGACCATCCATGCAATTCAAACGACTGAGCGACCTGATCGACGCTGGCCAGTTGCGGGCCAAGCGCGTGTTTATCCGTGCCGATTTGAACGTGCCGCAAGACGATGCCGGCAATATCACCGAAGATACGCGCATCCGCGCCTCGGTTCCCGCAATTCGTGCCGCCTTGCAAGCCGGTGCCGCCGTCATGGTGACTTCGCACTTGGGCCGTCCTACCGAAGGCGAATTCAAGCCGGAAGATTCGCTCGCGCCTGTGGCCGAGCGTTTGGCGCAATTGCTGGACCAGCCCGTTGCATTGAGGCGCGACTGGGTCGATGGCGTAGACGTGGCGCCGGGCCAGGTGGTGCTGCTGGAAAATTGCCGCGTCAACAAAGGCGAGAAAAAGAATAGCGACGAACTGGCCGCCAAGATGGCCAAGCTGTGCGACGTGTACGTGAATGACGCCTTCGGCACCGCGCACCGCGCCGAAGCGACTACGCACGGCATCGCCAAGTTTGCGCCCATTGCCTGCGCCGGCCCCCTGCTGGCGGCCGAGCTTGACGCCTTGGGCAAGGCGCTGGGCCAGCCGGCGCGCCCGCTGGTGGCGATCGTCGCGGGTTCCAAGGTCTCGACCAAGCTGTCTATCCTGAAGACGCTGGCCGAGAAAGTGGACAATTTGATCGTCGGCGGCGGCATCGCCAACACCTTCATGCTGGCGGCAGGCTTGAAGATCGGCAAGTCGCTCGCTGAAGCCGACCTCGTCGACGAGGCGAAGCAAATCCTCGATATGATGGCCGCGCGCGGTGCTTCGGTGCCGATTCCGGTCGACGTGGTTTGCGCCAGGGAATTTGCGGCCACCGCTGCCGCAGTGACCAAGGACGTGAAGGATGTGGCGGACGACGACATGATTCTCGACATCGGTCCCAAGACTGCCGCCATGCTGGCCGAGCAAATCGGCCGCGCCGGTACCGTGGTGTGGAACGGTCCGGTCGGTGTGTTCGAGTTCGATCAGTTCGGCGGCGGCACCAAGACCCTGGCCATGGCGATTGCGGCATCGAAGGCATTTTCGATCGCCGGCGGCGGCGATACGCTCGCTGCCATCGCCAAGTACGACATCGCCGACAAGATCGGCTATATCTCGACCGGCGGCGGCGCTTTCCTGGAATTTCTCGAAGGCAAAACCTTGCCGGCGGTAGCAATGCTGGAGGAGCGCGCCAAGTAAATCCTTTCCAGCCGTTCCGAGCTTGCCACTACTAATTCGAAAGATAGAGGAAACAACCCATGCGCCGTGCCACCAAGATTGTCTCTACGATAGGTCCC
>DASVYZ010000642.1:0-2819 GCA_036391935.1 Burkholderiaceae bacterium
TGAACCAGATGGCCTTTTGGCCGTAGGAGAGCGGGAACTCGCTCTCCACGGGGATATGCTCGAACGGATTGCGCGGTTCCGCGGCGGCAGGCGCCGTGCCCGCTCCATCCGCACCGGCCAATGCCGCCGTCAAGCGCTCCATGGCAGCCAGGGTTTGCCTGTCCTGGGCGATCTTGTCGTTCAGCTCGCGCGCCAGCTCCGCCACGCTGGCATTGCCGATCAGCTTCACCAGGCTCAGCGTATTGCCGAAATAGCTGTTGACCCGCGTGCTTAACTCGGCGCCCATCAGCGAATCGATGCCGATACTGATCAAGTTGGCGTCCGCGTCGACGCTGTCCATGCCGCTGCGCAGCACCTGCGCCACGATGCGGCGGAAGTTCTGGCTCACCAGTTGCAGGCGCTCTTGGGCGGGAAGCTGGACATAGGTATCGAGGAAACCCGCATCGTCGGATTGGCCTTCTTCCTGGCTGGCGTCGTTGAGTTCGGCGAACAGGCTCGGTTTCCTGACATACCACTTCACCACTTTCTGCCAATCCGCGTCGCACACGGTCAATTGGGCGTGCGGCTGGTCCAGGATGCGTTCCATGACCTTCATGCCCGCCTCCGGCAGGATGCAGGACATGCCGCGGTGCAGCTTGTAGTGCTCGATCAGGTTGAGTTCCTTGATCATCCCGATCGCCCACGGCCCCCAGTTGATGCTCAATGCCGGCAAGCCTTGCTGCTTGCGCGCCTGGCACAGCGCATCGAGGAAAGCGTTGCCCGCCGCGTAAGCCGATTGGCCGGAAGTCGTGACTTGCGTGGCCACCGAAGAGAACAGCACGAAATAATCCAGCGGCAGGCCGGCCGTGGCATGGTGCAGCGCCAGCGCGCCCCTTGCCTTTGTGTCGAAGACCGCATCGAATTCGTCCGTGCCCAGATTGGGCACCATGGCATCCTTGACGATGCCGGCGCTATAGAAGACGCCGCGGATCGCCGGATAACCCTTGTCGTTGAAGTCCGCGAAGAAGGCGGAAATTGCGCTGTCGTCGCAGACGTCGAGGTCGGCCGCGATCACGTCGGCGCCGCCTGCTTCCAGGGCGCGCACGAACTGGACGCGCTGGTACAGCGCGTGCGCCGGGTCCAGGCCGCGCCATTGCGCGCGCGGCGGCAGCGATTCGCGCCCGGTGACGATCAGGCGGCGGGCGCCCCGGTTGACCAGCATCGTGCACACCAATTGGCCGATCGCGCCGAACGCCCCCACTACCATGTAGGTGGCGCCGGCATCGAGGTGCAGCGGAAAGGCGGGCTTGAGATCCTGCGCCGGGATCAGGCGCGAGGCGTAGCGCGTGCCGAGGCGATAGCTGATTTCGTTCTCGCCATCGCTATTGCCCTTGCGCAGTTCATCGAGCACGCAACGGTCGTCGGCCTGGGCGTCGAGATCGATCAACTTGCCCCAGTTGTCGAGCAATTCCTGCTGGGCCAGCACGCGGCCGAAGCCGCACACGGCGGCAGCCGGCGGATCGACCGGCGCACCGCCGGCCGCGGCGAGGCCGTTGCGGGTGATCAGCCACAGCTTCGCGCCCGAGGTCTTTTTCAGCAAGGCTTTGGCAATGGCGAGCAAGCCATGCAAGCGCGTGGTCTTGTGCCGCTCCAGCGCCTGCCGGTCCAGGGCCGGCGACGGCGAAGAATCGCCGCTGGTATCGAAAACGATGTCGAAGTCGCCGAACTTCGCCTGCAGCGCCGCGAACAAGGTTTCCAGGGCGACGGGATCGGCGGCGTCCAACTTTGCCGAGCACAGATCGGGTGCGATGGAAGGCGCCGCATCCGTGGCCGCATTCACCTCGGCCAGGCAGAGGTGCGCGCCTTTCTCGCGCAGGGCATGCACGAAACCCGGCGTGCGCTGCCGGCCGGCAAAGACGAGATAGCAGGCTTTCAGGCCGGTTCCATCTTCCGCGCCGCCGTCTCCGGCACCGATGGCGCTTTCCACGAAGCCGGGCTGGTACAGCCAGCCGTCGATGGTATCGGCCTTGAGGCCGCTCGCCACGCTATCGACGGTCTTGGCGACAAATCCCTGGATCTCGCCGAAGGCTTGCAATTGCGCATCGTAGAGCGCGATGTCCGCCACCATTTGCTCGTCGTCGCGCTGCACGATGCGGGTATGGCACCAGAATCTCACGGGCGCGCCGCGTGCGATATCGATCGCGCCGATCTTGATGGGCAGGCGCGAAGTCAGGGCCTGGTCCGGCTGCAAGCGCAGGATCTCGCTGAAAATCACCGTTTGCAGGCAGGCGTCGAACAGGGAGGGATGGAAATGGTATTGCCCGGTGCCGGCGCCGTCGCCATCGAGCAGGGCCGGCAATTCCACTTCGGCCAGCAGCTCGCCATCGCCGGCGCGCAGCGATTGAATGGCCTGGAAAGCGGGGCCGTAATCGTAATCATGCTGGTGCAGGTGGCGGTAACACTCTTCCTGGCCGAGCAACCGCGGCGTTCTGGCCTGGCATGCGGCGAGGTTGAAGGTTTCACGGCGACGCGTATCCTGAACCCTGGACACTTGGCCCGTCGCATGGAGGACGGGATTGGCGCGGCCTGCCGTAGCTTCGTTGTCGTCGCCATCGTCGTTGCCGCCGCCGTCGGGCGTGCCGATACTGGAAATCTGGAAGCGCGCAGACTTCTCGTCGAATTGGAAGGTCGCGGCGGGGTCCTTGTCCGCGCTCAGGAAAATGCCCTTTTCGATGTGCAGATCGTGGATGCGATAGTCGGCGTCGCCCCAGCCCTTTCTCAGCGCGCCGTAGGCCATTTCGACATAGGCCGCCGCCGGCAGGATGCAGGTGTCCTGAATC
>DASVYZ010000643.1:0-3127 GCA_036391935.1 Burkholderiaceae bacterium
AGGCAGGCGGAAACCGTAATCGACCAGGTTGGTCTTGCGCGAACGGTCACCGTTGAACATGCCGTTCAACTGCCCCAACAGCACGTGCGACTCATCCATGAACATCAGCGCATCGCGAGGCAGGTAATCCACCAGCGTCGGCGGCGGGTCGCCCGGCTTGCCGCCGGAAAGGTGGCGCGAATAATTCTCGATGCCCTTGGTAAAGCCGATCTCCTGCATCATCTCCAGATCGAAGCGCGTGCGCTGCTCCAGCCGCTGCTCCTCCACCAGCTTGTTTTCCTTGCGGAAGAACTCCAGCCGTTCGCGCAACTCCTCCTTGATCGTTTCGATGGCGCGCAGCACCGTTTCGCGCGGCGTCACGTAATGCGAACCGGGGTAGACCGTAAAGCGCGGAATCTTTTGCCGCACCTTGCCCGTCAACGGATCGAACAGCTGCAGGCTCTCGATCTCGTCGTCGAACATCTCGATGCGCACCGCCAGCTCCGCATGCTCGGCCGGGAACACATCGATGGTATCCCCGCGCACGCGGAACGTGCCGCGCCCGAAATCGACTTCATTGCGCGTGTACTGCATCTGGATCAGCCGCGCGATCACGTCGCGCTGCGCCAGCTTGTCCTTGGCGCGCAAGGTCAGCACCATCTTGTGGTACTCGTTCGGATTGCCGATACCGTAGATCGCCGAGACCGTGGCCACGATCACCACGTCGCGCCGCTCCATCAGCGACTTCGTGCACGACAGGCGCATCTGCTCGATATGCTCGTTGATCGAGGAATCCTTCTCGATAAACAAATCGCGCTGCGGCACATAGGCTTCAGGCTGGTAATAATCGTAATAGCTCACGAAATACTCGACCGCGTTATGCGGGAAAAACTCCCTGAACTCGCTATAGAGCTGGGCCGCCAGCGTCTTGTTGGGCGCGAAAATGATGGCCGGGCGCCCCAGGCGCGCAATCACATTGGCCATCGTGTAAGTCTTGCCCGAACCCGTCACGCCCAGCAAAGTCTGGAACGACAACCCATCCCGCACGCCTTCCACCAGCTTCTCGATCGCCTGCGGCTGGTCGCCCGCCGGCGGAAACAACTGGTGCAAGCGGTAAGGCGAATCGGGAAAGGTCACGATCTTGTCGCCGACAACGTCGGGGACGGCAGCCAGCACGGAAGAAGAATCAGCCATACGAAATAACCCTCTGAAAACCCTTTGCAACACCTTGATCGGGCCCCGCCTCATGCATCCTATGCATTATCCGCATGGGGTTGCCCGCACATTCTGGGTTAAAATGGCATGCCCGCTGAATCACGGGACCGAAAGCACACCCCCGGCTTCTCCCCACCCCCACCTCGTGCCGCGCCACAAGCTTGACGGCCCGGCAAGGTTGTTCAGTGGAATCGATGGAACACAGATCAACCAGGTTTCCCAACCCAACGCGCTGCAAGCAAACGATTGCAGCGAACTTTTGATGTTATCACGATGAACGCCAACGAATCTTCCAGCCTCTTTTCCGCCATCGCCATGGCCCCGCGCGACCCCATCCTCGGCATCACCGAGGCTTTCAACGCCGACCAGAACCCCGAGAAAGTCAACCTCGGCGTCGGCGTGTACTACGACGACAACGGCAAGGTGCCGCTGCTCGAATGCGTCAAGAAAGCCGAAGCCGGCCTCATGGAAAAAGCCGCGCCGCGCACCTACCTGCCCATCGACGGCCTGGCCGCCTACGACAAGGCCGTGCAAGAGCTGGTATTCGGCGCCGGCAGCGCCGTCATCGCCGAAAAGCGCGCCATCACCGTGCAAGCCCTGGGCGGCACCGGCGCCCTCAAGCTCGGCGCCGACTTCCTCAAGCGCTTCTCGCCCGACGCCCAGGTCTGGATCAGCGACCCAAGCTGGGAAAACCACCGCGCCCTGTTCGAATCGGCCGGCTTCACCGTCAACAACTACCCCTATTACGATGCCGCCACGCGCGGCGTCAACTTCGGCGGCATGCTCGCCGCATTGAAAGACATGCCGGCCGGCTCCATCGTGCTGCTGCACGCCTGCTGCCACAACCCCACCGGCGCCGACCTGACCGACGCGCAATGGAAAGAAGTCATCCAAGTCGTCACCACGCGCGGCCTCGTGCCCTTCCTCGACATGGCCTACCAGGGCTTCGGCGACGGCATCGCCGAAGACGGCAAGGTGGTCGGCATGTTCGCCGCCGCCGGCGGCCCGCTGTTCGTCTCCAACTCGTTCTCCAAATCGTTCTCGCTGTACGGCGAACGCGTCGGCGCCCTCTCCATCGTCGGCGCCACGGCAGAAGAAGCCGCGCGCGTGCTCTCGCAATTGAAGCGCGTCGTGCGCACCAACTACTCCAACCCGCCCATCCACGGCGGCCAGGTCGTCGCCACCGCCCTGGCCACGCCCGAACTGCGCCAGCTCTGGGAAGACGAACTGGCCGGCATGCGCGTGCGCATCCGCGAAATGCGCCAGGCCCTGGTGCAAAAATTGAAAGAAAAGGCCCCCGGCCACGATTTCGACTTCGTCATCAAGCAACGCGGCATGTTCAGCTATTCCGGCCTCACCAAGGCCCAGGTCGAGCGCCTGAAGAACGAATTCTCGATCTACGCCGTCGATACCGGCCGCATCTGCGTGGCCGCCCTGAACAGCCGCAACATCGACCGCGTGGTCGACGCGATTGCCAAGGTGCTGTAAGGCATCCCCGGAAGGCATGGCGAGCGAAATCGGCTATACGAATCCGACGATTTCGTTCGCCAATGAAAATTTTTACCAAGATGCTTTACTTTTATTTTGAACTGAGCCTATAATAGCGGCTCAGCTGATCCCTGATAGCTCAGTCGGTAGAGCGACGGACTGTTAATCCGCAGGTCCCTGGTTCGAGTCCAGGTCGGGGAGCCAAAGAATTCAAGGGCTTACGTGCAAGCGTAAGCCCTTTTCTTTTGCGACGTCGGACAGTGTCCAACATGGGCCAATTCTGACTGCCTTGCTTCCTCGTCAAATTGGCAGTGTCTTGATTTCAGTCTCACCTATTTTGCTTTCGCGAACGTGCCGCCATCTTGGCACGGTTCCTCTTTGTCCTATCCGTTTTGCTTGGCTGCGCCCTCTTAGCGGCTCGTCCGATGTCGCTTCCACCCAAAAT
>DASVYZ010000644.1:0-2547 GCA_036391935.1 Burkholderiaceae bacterium
TGGCGCCTGGCCGACGGCTCGGTCTCGGCCTTTGCCGATGCCCTGGAACTGGTGCAGGAGAATTGCCGCTTCCGCGGCAAGGATTGCAACCTGGCCCAGCCGGGCGACCTGCTGTTCTTCGACCAGGGCGACGCCCAGCACTTGATGATCTGGATGGGCAGCTTCATTGCCTACCACACCGGCACGGTCACGCCGACCGACAACGGCTTGCGCGCCGTCAGCCTGGGCGCGCTGCTGCACTGGAACGATACGCGCTGGCATCCGGCGCAAGACAATCCCAATTTCGCAGGCCTGTACCGCCTGAACTTCCTTACCGCATGAGCATCCCCATGAGAGCAAGCATGAACCCCACTCGTTTCATCGCCCTGGTGTGCGCCTTCCTGGCCTTCCTCCTTGCGCCGCTGCATGGCGCGGCACAGGACCAGGATCAGCCGGAACCATCGACCGGCGGCCACGGCACGCCGTTCTTCCTTTTGAGCGATGCTTCCTACGGTTCCAGCGACAAGGCCATGGTGCGGCTCGAAGCGCTGGACATGGGACCCGTGTCGGATTACGGCGGCGTCGATGTCTATGTCTACCGCGTCAAGAAGCCGCTCGATTTTCTCAAGGCGCAAAAAAACCTGCACCGCATCGATACCGAGGCCGACTACGTCGGGCCAGGGTTGGCCAATGCCATCTCGCGTACCTGGGACAATTGGTGGACCGGTTCGCGCAAGGCCTGGCAGGGTCTGTTCACTTCCGATGCGCGCCAGGCCATGACGGCGCAGGCGCCGGAACTGCGCACCCATCCGCTGGTGAAGGCGGAGACGCCGCAGGTGCTGAACCCGCAATACCGCCCGCTGAAAATGCACACGCTGGTCGACAGCTTCCGCTACCCCGTGCATCTGGCCAAGCCGATCCAGCCGCCGGCCGGCGTGAAGCTGGACGGCAGCAGCAGCGAATTCATCGCCTCGCCGCAAGGCAATGTGATGATCCCGCTGGGCAGGAAGGAACCCGGCCTGTACCTGGTGGAAGCCATGGTCGGCGACCATCGCGCCGTGACGCTGGTATTCGTGTCCGACACCATCGCCGTGACCAAGGTATCGGCGCAGCAAATGCTGGTATGGACCGCCGACCGCCGCAACGGTTCGCCGGTCGCCGACGCGCAGACGGTATGGAGCGATGGCGTGGGCGTGCTCGCCAGCGGCAAGTCGGACGCCAGCGGCTTGACGATCTTTAATCGCACCGCACCCGAAAAGACCGTGCTGTACGGCGAAGATGCGCAAGGCGGTGTGTACGTCGCGGAGAACTACTACTACGACAGCGAGATCTATAACACCAAGCTGTATGCCGTCACCGACCGCCCGATGTACCGCCCCGGCGAGACGGTATTCGTCAAATTCCTCGGCCGCGAATTCCATTCGGCACGCGAATCGACACCGATCGCGGCGGCCGACATCAAACTGCAGGTGTTCGATGCCGGCGGTTTCCCGGTCGCCGGCCAGACCTTGCACATGTCGCCCGATACCGGCGGCGACACGAGCTTCCAATTGCCCGACAATGCCGTGGCCGGCGGCTATGAATTGCGTTTTTCCTACAAGGGCGACGTCTACGGCGCCGCCTTCCGCGTCGCGGAATATCAAAAGCCGCATTTTGAAATCAATATCCTGCCGTCCAAGACCGATTTCAAGACCAATGAAGACGTGAAAGGCCAGGTGCAATTGGTCTATCCCGACGGCAAACCCGTGGCCAATGCCACGGCCGAATTGTCGGTGCGGGCGCAGCGCCTGACCATGATCGAGGGCGACCTCGGCTATGCCGGCCAATTCCCGCTGCAATTGAGCACGGCCAAACTCTCCACCGACAGCAAGGGCATGGCCAGCTTCAAGCTGCCGGCGGCCAAGGAGCCGAGCCGCTACGTGCTGACCGTATTGGCGACCGACGGCGCGGCCTACAAGGTGCGCGCCACCAAGGAGATCCTGGTCGAGCGCGGCGCCGGCACCTACACGGTCAAGAGCGAACGAGCGTTCTCGGGTGCGGGCGAGAAGGTCGATTTCAGCTACCAGCTGCTTAACGACGGCCATAGCGCGCCGGATGCCGCCAGCAATCGACCGGCGAGCTGGGACTGGGTGCGGCTGGAAAACCGCAAACGCGCGAACGGCACCGTAGCGGCAGGCGGCAAGTTCGCCATCACCTTTGCCGAGCCGGGCACCTATACCGTGTCGCTGCGCGATGCGGCCGGCAATATCGTCGGCGGCACCTCGCACTATGTCAGCGGCGCCGGCGTCGGCGCACCGCAAGGCTCGATCGAGATGGTGTTCGACAAGAACAGCTATAAGCCCGGTGAAACCGCCAGCGCGCTCGTCACCTTCCCGCAGCCTGTCGATCAGGCCTTGTTTACGCTCGAGCGCGACGCCGTCGAAAAGACCGCACTGATGAACAATGCCAGCGGCTGGGCCAATGCCAAGCGGCTCTCGCCCACGCAATGGCGCGTCGACATTCCGGTGGCGGACAGCTACGGCCCCAATATCACCTTCTCCGTGGTCTATGTGAAGGGCGGCGAGTATG
>DASVYZ010000645.1:0-10048 GCA_036391935.1 Burkholderiaceae bacterium
ACGGCGGCCCAAGGCGGCGGCGCGATTGCCTTCGCCAGCAGCGGCGATGCCGGCTACCTGGGCAGCAGCCCGGACTTCCCGTCCAGTTCGGCCTGGGTCATCGGCGTGGGCGGCACGCGGATCAATGCCGTGACACCGGGCGGCGCGAGCGATTGGGGCTGGCAATTCTCCGGCGGCGGCACCGCGATCGGCACGGCATCCCCTTCGTGGATGGCGCAAGTGCAGCCGCAAGCCCAACTATCCTATTCGCGCGGCGTGCCCGACGTGGCCGCCGTGGCGGACTTCCAGAACAGCGCCGTTTCCACCTATGCGGCCGACCAATGGGGCTTGAGCGGCGGCACCAGCGCCTCGGCGCCGCTCTGGGCCGGCTTCGCCGCGCTCCTGGGACAGTCGGTCGGGGCGAACAACCAAAGCCTGCTGCAAAAACTCGGCAGCCCGCAAGGCGGTTTCGGTCAGATCATTTACCAGATGGCAGCCGGCAACAATGCTTCCGCATTGTTCTATCGGCCCACTGCCGGTTCGAACAACCTGACTTCGAACACCTGCTCCCTATGCACCGCCAGCGGCGCCTATAACGAAGTCACCGGGTTGGGCTCGCCCAATGTCGCCGCCATGGTGACCTACCTGGGCGGCAGCGTGCCTGCATTGGAATCCAACCCCAAGCTTGGCACGCCGGCCTACAAGATAATGCGCCGCTCGCTCAAGGTGAAAGCATTGCCGCCGCATCTGCACCCTGTGACGCCGCAAGGCAATTGAGCATGACGGTATCTGGTACGGCTGCGCTGCCATAGGGTATTTCTATGGCAAAATGGCAGCCGGCCGGCACGTTGCAGTCTCAAGAGGATTCTCAACACATCCTGATCGCGGCTCACCGCGGCGCCTGAACTCAGGGAACGTATGCAATTGCTCCAATCCGCAGCCGCGTGCTCGCTGGCTGCGCTCATCCTGGCCGCATGTGGCGGCAATAACAGCGGCAGCGACACCGCGCAAACCGATCAACAAGCCCAACAGCTCTCGCGCCAGGCCAAGAGCGCCTCCGTCTCGTACCAGACTGCCGTCGAGTCGCTCTACGTGGCTTACTTCGGCCGTCCGGCCGACCCCACCGGCCTGGCCAACTTCGCTGTCGCGCTGCAGGCCGCAGGCGCACCGGCCGACGTCGCGGGACTGGCCAACGCCTATGCCTCCAACGCCGCCGTCAAGAGCCTGATCGACAGCTTCGGCACCAGCGCCGAATCGCAAAAGCTCTATGGCGGCGGCGACACCGCGGCCTTCGTCACGGCCGTGTTCCAAGACGTGCTCGGGCGCGCGCCGCTACCGGCCGGCATCTCGTTCTGGGTCGGCGCGATCGATTCCGGCAAGGTAAGCCAGGGCGATGCCGCATTGTCCATCATGGCCGGCGCACTGGCCAACACTTCGGCGCAGGGCTTGCTCGATGCGCAACTGGTCGACAACCGCCTTGCGGCCGCAGGCTATTTCACCGGCGCCGCCTCGCCCGCCACCTATAGCGGCGCCGCGGCGGCGGCCAATGCGCGCGCCATGCTCGCTACCATCAATGCGGCTACCGCCGCGAGTGCGCTGCAAGGCATCGCCGTGACCGATGCCCAGGCGTACAACAACCAGACACTGTTCGAGAGCATCGCGTTGCATGGCGGCGAATGGTATGTCTACGATAACATCCCCTACGGCGGCGGGGTGCTGGTGCCGGGCAAGAACTACCTGTACAGCCAGGTGATCGACGACATCGCCAATTCCCCGGCCACCGGGGCCCAGCTCGCGACGACGCGCTTTACCACGCTCGATAGCGCGCTCTCCCCGCCCGCATCCTCGGCGTCGCGCGTGCTGGTCGACGGCCAGGTATTGCTGCGTCCCGTCGCGGGGCTGCGTTCGATCAGCTACGTCGGCAACGGTATCCAGGTGCAGTACTACGACTCGACCGGGCAGACCGTGGTTTCGACCTCGCATTTCGACAACTACAAATCGGCGCCCTTGAGCGGGCAAATGGCGCAGTCAGCGGAAATCCTGCAGGCCAGCGTTCCGCTCAACCTGTGGGTCGGCTACCAGAATTTTTCCGCTTCGGCGAGCTGGCAAAACGGCTCCGCCTACGTTTCGCACTCGGCCCACGGCGTGGGCGACCTGTATGCTCTGTCCGATTGCACCAACGTGGCAAGCCCGACCTATACCACGGGCATCGCTCCCACACCTTGCCTGAGCAATACGGCGCTGACGGCGGCCGTGTTCCCGATTGCCCTGTACTCGGGTGACATCGAAAAGCCCTATGAGATCGACAATGCCGGCGACGGCCGCTTCGTCACCGTGCAAGGCTTGCCGATGTGGATCGCCAACAATCCGCGCCCCCTGGAAGAAGCCGGCTCCGCCATCTACCGTTTCTATGTCCAGATGAACGGCAGCATCTACATGGGAAGCCTGAGCAAGGACGGCACCGCCATCTACACACGCCAGGCCGACGGCACCTTTGTCGACACCACTCTGGCCCTGAACGAGACGGCGGCCAACAGCATTTCCCAAGGCTTGATCACAGGCTCAAGCCAGGGCTCCAAGGCGGGAAGCGGCACCGCCGTTTCCGATACGGCCGACATGTTCGGCATCGGCGGCACCGGCATCAACGGCGCGCTTTCGCCCAACGACATACGCGCGCACTACAACGTGCCCGCCACGCTCACCGGGGCCGGGCAGACGGTGGCCATCGTCGACGCTCCCGGCGGCGGCGACGTGGAAGCGGATCTGGCAGCCTACAGCGCCTACTACAACCTGCCGCCCTGCACCACAACCAACGGCTGCCTGACGCAACATACCTTCGCGCCCGCCGCCGGCTACACCGGCAGCTGGGGTGCGGAACCCGATCTCGACGTGCAAATGGTCCACGCCGTCGCGCCGGCGGCAAAAATCCTGCTGGTAACGGCAGCGTCGAACAGCGGGGCGGATCTGTCGGCCGCGGTGGACTACGCTTTCAGCCAGCCCGGTGTCACGGCCGTATCGATGAGTTTCGGGGGCGGCCTCAATTCGCAGGCGACCAGCGATTTCTTCAATGCCGCGACCGGCGGCGGCGCGGTGGCTTTCGCCAGCAGCGGCGACGACGGCTACGCCGTCTCGCCCTCGCTCCCGGCGGCGGATCCCTGGGTCGTTGCCGTGGGCGGCACGCGCGTCAACGCCGTCAGGCCAGGGGCTGGCGATTGGGGCTGGCAATTCTCGGGCGGCGGCACTTACATCTATTTCCAGGCCAATTCCTGGATGGCCGCTGTGCAGCCGCAAACCGTCATGGGCGGCAAACGCGGCGTGCCCGACGTTTCCGCCGTGGCCGACTTTCAGAACAGCGCCGTATCGGTCTACTATGCCGACCGCTGGGTGCTCGGGGGCGGCACCAGCGCATCCTCGCCCATCTGGGCCGGATTCGCCGCCCTGTTCGGGGAGTCGGTCGGCGCCAACAATCAAACCCTGCTCTCCAAGCTGGGCGCGCCATCGGGCGGTTTCAGCCAGATCCTGTACCAGATGGCCGCCTCCGGCAATGCCGCTGGCCTGTTTCATCAAGCCACGGCGGGATCGAACGACGCGATCGGCGCCTACTGCCAGTTGTGCACGGCCACCGGCACATATAACGAAGTGACAGGCCTGGGCTCGCCCGACGTGGCCAACATGATGGCTTACCTGGGCGGCAAAGCGCCGGCCGTGGCGGCGGTTTCCGCAGTCGATTCGCAGCGCCTGGGGCAGCCGGCCTACAGGATGACGCGCGCCATGCTGCGCACCAGGCTGGAAGCCTGGCGCGCAAAACAAGCCTTGAAGCAGGGACACTGATCCATCGGCGTTTCGCACTGAGCCATCCTGAAGCCGGGCATCTGCCCGGCTTTTTTTCGTCGCCGAACCTGCAGCGCCGTCGACGCAAATCCCCACCCCGCGCATCCTGCTCCCATCTTTTTGCATTCTGTCGCAATCGGCTGGAGGCCTGCCTCGGCACCCCCTACGCTACCTTCACAGCAACACAAAACATCGAAAGGAAAATCATCATGAAAGACCTCTTCACCTACACGCTCAGCGCCCTCGGCCTGGCTATTCTTGCCGTCGTCGCCACACCGGTCGCCATCGCGCTCGGCATCGTCCTGCTGATCGCGGCCTGCTTCGGCGCCGGCATCGGCATCGCGGCCCTCGGCGCCCTGCTGATCGTCGCCGCTGTGGTCTGCTGCATTGCGTTACACCTCATCGTGCCGCTGCTCATCCCGGTCTTGCTCGTGTTCGGCATCGTCTACCTGGTCAAGGCTTTCACGCGCAAGACTGCCTGATGGCAAACGAAAGGAAGCACGAACATGGACGCACCGCCCGAGCTCCCGATCGTCAATGAGCCCACGGTCGGGCTTGACCCGGAAAAGCGTTTGCGCTTCCGCCATCTGCTGGCCGGCCTGGATGACCATCGCTTGGTCATCCTCTCGACCCATAGCGTGTCCGACGTCGAAACCAGTGCGAGCGGAATCGCTGTCATGGGCCAGAGCCGGCTGCCGCCGGCCATTGCCCTTTCATTATGGCGCTGGCCTCGTGTAATACTGGCCTAAGCTCGAATTCACACTTGTTTGCGTTTCGCAATGTCAATTCTTGTTGCTTTTTATCCCCTACCGATTGCATAAGACGCCGATAAGCGCGAAAGTGTGCGTGTTTACTTTTGCGCGAGGCGGCAAGGATGAAATCCGTACAACAAGAAGTCGATGACCGCACCAACCTTACCAGTTCCAACAAATTCGAATTGCTGTTGTTCCGCCTGGGCGGCGATGAAAACGGCGATCATTCGGAACTATACGGCATCAACGTATTCAAGATCCGCGAAATCGTCGCCATGCCGCCGATCACCTCGGTCGCCGGCTCCGGCCCGCACATGATGGGCGTGGTCAATCTGCGCGGCGCCATCATCCCCGTGATCGACTTGTGCGGCGTGGTCGGCTGCACGCCCAAGACCGGGCGCAACATCATCCTGGTCACCGAATTCGCCCGCACCACGCAAGCCTTCGCCGTCGAATCGGTCGAGGAAATCGTGATGCTGGACTGGAACCAGGTCTTGTCAGCCGACGAAAGCACGGGCGGCGGGGGCATGGTCACCTCGATCGCGCGCATCGACGGCAATGTCGACAATACGCGCCTGGCGCAAGTGCTCGACGTGGAACAGATCCTGCGCCAGATCACACCGCCCTCCAAGCCCGATATCGACGAAACCGCCGTCGGCCCCAAGATCAGCCTCGCACCGGGCGCCATCATCCTGGCAGCCGACGATTCCGGCACGGCGCGCCTCTTGATCGAAGGCGGCCTGAAAGCCATAGGCACGCCCTATTTCATGGCCAAGACCGGCAAGGAAGCCTGGGAAAAGCTGCAACACTTCGCCGAAACGGCCAAGAAGGAAGGTAAAACCGTCAAGGAAAAGGTGGCACTGGTCTTGACCGACCTGGAAATGCCGGAAATGGACGGCTTCACCCTGACGCGCAAGATCAAGCAGGATCCGACCTTTGCCGGAATACCGGTGGTGATCCACTCGTCACTGTCCGGTTCGACCAACGAGGATCACGTCAAGAGTGTGGGTGCGGATGCCTATGTGGCCAAGTTCGATGCCGAGGAGTTGGCGGAGACTATTAGGAAGGCCTTGCGCTGAGGTACTCCCGGATCGCATAGTCACCCTCCCGCCTGCGGGCGAGGGGTTCCCATGTGTCGCTTGCACTTTAACGATTAGTGCGAAGGCGGAAATCCCTGTCCGTCGTGCGCAAGCGCGACGCGCGATATTCGCCAATCAGCCATATCGCGCCAGATCCGCACGACCAAATGCAAAGGTGCAAATTCCAGCACGCCGATGACGGCAAATGCCGCCTTGGTACCGTTGCTGCCGTCGCGCGTGCCGAGACCGAATATCCGGCCATTGGCGGCAGCGTGTCACGCCGAAAACAACCGCACCACTTCCGCAGCCGTATTCGCCGCCCGCAACTCATCGCGAAACCCCGTGCCCGACATCTTCCCGGCTACCTCGGCCAGGATTTCCAGGTGGACCTGGGTTGCATGGGAAGGCACGGTCAGCACGAAGAAATCGCCCACCGCTTCCGCATCGGGTGCATCGAAATCGATCGCATTCTTGAGCCGCACGAACGCCGCCAGCGGCTTGTCCAGCCCCTTGACGCGCGCATGGGGAATCGCCAAGCCGTGGCCAAGGCCGGTCGAGCCCAGCTCTTCACGCATCTCCAGGCCGGCAATGACCTCGGACTCGTCCAGGCCATGGCTCCGATGCCAGCGCTCAGCCACGGCACGAAAGATTTCGCCGCGGCCATGCGCATTCAGATCGAGCAATACGTTGTCGACCGTCAACATCGAGCCCAGCAGATTGGCCTGGCTTTCCATGATTTCACCTCGATTGCGCAATGCAGCAAACCTCATTCTAGCTTATTCCTTGAACCAGTCACCACGCGTTTGATCAAGCACCTTGCGCGCCTGTTCCTCGACATACGGCAAACGCCGGGAGAACAGCAAAATCAAGATCGGCAGCACGATCAGGATCAAGGCCGGCGCCAGCAAGATGCCGCCGACCACGACCAGCGCCAGCGGGCGCTGCACCTGGGAGCCGATGCCGGTCGAAAATGCCGCCGGAAGCAAACCCACGCACGCCACGATGCAAGTCATCATCACCGGCCGCATCTGCGTGCGGCAGGTTTGCACGATGGCCGCCACGCGGTCGAGCCCGTCGCCGATCAATTGGTTGTAGTAGGACAGCACCAGGATGCCGTCCATCGCCGCAATGCCGAACAAGGCGACGAAGCCGATCGCCGCCGACACCGAAAACGGCGTGCCCGTGATGACGAGCGCGAAGATGCCGCCGATCAGCGCCATCGGGATCACCGAAGCCGCCAACAACATGTCCGTGGCCGACCCGAAATTGGTATAGAGCAGCACGCAGATCAAGAGTATCGACAGCGGCACGGCGATCGCCAGGCGCTGCAAGGCTTCCTGCAGGTTGCCGAATTCGCCCACCCATTCCAGATGGTAGCCGCCAGGCAGCTTCACCTGTTCTTCGACCTTGTGCTGCGCTTCGAGCACGGCCGAGCCGAGGTCGCGTCCGCGCACGCTGAACTTCAAGGGAATGTAGCGCTGCTGCTGCTCGCGGTAGATGAAGGAAGCGCCGGACACCAGGCTGATATGCGCCAAGTCCTTCAAAGGCACTTGCATGACGCCGCTGCCGCTCGGATTTTGCGCGCCGACCGTGATGCGGCCGATGGCGTCCAGGCTCTTGCGGTATTCCGGGGCCAAGCGCACGATCATGGGGAAGTTGCGGTCGCTGCCCGGCTCGTACAGATTGCCGGCCGGCTGGCCGCCGATGGCCGCCTGCACCACGGTATTGATGTCGCCCGTGGCGAGGCCGTAGCGCGCCGCCGCTTCACGGTCGATATCGATCCTCACCGTGGGCTGGCCCAGCGACGTGAACACCGACAGGTCGGTCACGCCGGGAATGGTTTGCATGACGCGCTTGATCGCATCGGCAGTCTTTTCCAGCGTAGCCAGGTCGTTGCCGAAAATCTTGATCGAATTCTCGCCCTTCACGCCGGAGGCGGCTTCCTCGACGTTGTCTTCGATGTATTGCGAGAAGTTGAATTCCACGCCGGGGAATTTCTCGCTCAACTGCTTCGTCATACGGTCGGTCAAGGCTTCCTTGTCCACCCCCTTGGGCCAGGTATCGAAGGGCTTCAGGGGAACGAAGAATTCCGCGTTGAAAAATCCCGAGGTGTCCGTGCCGTCGTCGGGCCGTCCATGCTGCGAGACTGCAAGATCGACCTCGGGGTAGGACTGGATGATTTTGCGCATCTCGTTGACGTAGCCGTTGCTTTCTTCAAGCGAGACCGAGGCCGGCATGGTGGCGCGGATCCAGAGATTGCCCTCCTCCAGCTTGGGCAGGAATTCCAGCCCGAGCGATCCGATCGCGATCGCTGCAAGCAGCAACAACCCGCCCATACCTGCCAGGGTCGTTTTCCTGTTTGCAAGCGCCCATTCGATTGCCGGCGTATACGCCTTGCGCAACCAGCGCACGACTATGGTTTCGACTTCCTCCAGATGCTCGGAAAGGAAGATGGCGGACAGCGCCGGCGAGACGGTAAAGGTGGCAATCAAGCCGCCTAAAATCGCATACGCGTAAGTCTTGGCCATCGGGCCGAAGATGTGTCCCTCGATGCCGCTCATGGTGAACAGCGGCACGAAGCCCGCGATGATGATGGCAGCCGAAAAGAAAATGCCGCGGTTGACTTCGATTGCCGAATTGGCGATCACGGCGAACTTGCCGCGCAAGCCGATGGTGGAACGCACCTTGTGCAGGATCAGCCCGCCGGTGCGCCTGGCTTCGGAACTCTCGGCCAGGTGGCGGAAGATGTTTTCCACCATGATGACGGAGGCATCGACCACCAGGCCGAAGTCGATCGCGCCGACCGAAAGCAGGTTGGCCGATTCGCCTCGCAACACGAGCAGGGCAATCGCGAACGACAGCGCGAACGGGATCGTCAGGGCCACGATGACGGCGGAACGGAGATTGCCCAGGAAAGCCCATTGCAGGAGGAAGATCAACAAAATCCCTTCCAGCATGTTGTGCAGCACCGTATGCGTGGTGACATCGATCAAATCCCTGCGGTCGTACACTTGCTCGATATGGACGCCGGGCGGCAGCAGATTGCCGCGATTGATCTTGTCGACTTCCGCCTCGACGCGCTTGATGGTCGGCAAACTCTCGCCGCCGCGCCGCATCAGCACGATGCCTTCGACCACGTCGTCCGCGTCGTTCATGCCTGCAATGCCCAGGCGCGGCTGGTGCCCGACGCTGATCTTCGCCACGTCGCCGAGCAAGACCGGCACCCCATGGTTGGAGGCAAGCACCATCTTGCGGATATCGTCCATCGATTGCACCAGGCCGATGCCGCGTACCACGGCCGATTGCGGTCCGATATTGACGGTCTGGCCGCCGACATTGGTATTGCTGTTGTTGACCGTCTGCAGCAGTTGCGCCAGCGTGAGGCCGTAGCTGCTCAGCTTGTTCTGGTCGACTTCGATGTCATAGGTCTTGGTCTTGCCGCCCCAGCCCGTCACGTCGATCACGCCGGGCACGGCCTTGAAACGGCGCTCGAGCATCCAGTCTTCGATGGTCTTCAAGTCCGTCACCGAATAACCGGGCGGGCCGACCACGCGGTAGCGGTAGATTTCGCCGGTCGGCGAGGTCGGCGAAATCTGCGGTTGCGCGCCGTTGGGCATAGGCGGCAATTGCGACAGGCGGTTGATCACCCATTGCTGCGCCTCCTCGTACGTCACGTCATAGGTGAATTGCACCTTGACGTCGGACAGGCCGAACATCGAAATGGTGCGCACCACCTGCACGTGCGGAATGCCCGACATGCCGATCTCGATCGGAATCGTGATGTAGCGCTCGATTTCCTCGCTCGACTGGCCCGAGCTTTGCGTCACGATGTCGATCAGCGGCGGCACGGGATCGGGGTAGGCTTCGATATTGAGCTTCCAGAAGCTGAAGCCGCCGATGGCGAACATCAAGACCAGCAACACAGCCATCAGATAGCGCTGCCTGAGCGCCAGTTCCACTACCCGGTTCATGTTCTTCCCTGATTAATTTTCTTGCAAGCCGTTCCCGGCCCGGCTCTGTTGTGTGTTCTCGTCGCGGTTCCACCAGCCGCCGCCCAGCGCCTGGAACAGCGCGGCGGTATCGGCATAGCGGTTGGCCTGCGCCTGCGCCAGGTTCAAGGCCGCCTGCTGGTAAGCCTGCTCGCTGTTCAAGAGCGTGACATAGGCGATATCGCCCAACTCGACCTGGCGCTTGGCGATGGCGAGACTGTCGGCCGCCGCACGCTCGGCCATGGCGGCGGCTTGCAACGCATCGGCATCCGCATGCAGGGCGTGCAAGCTGTCGGCCACGTTCTGAAAGGCTGCGATCACAGTGGCGCGATATTGCGCCGCTGCCGCATCGTAAGCCGCTTCCGCGGCACGCTTCCTGTGCAGCAAGGCGCCTCCCTGAAACAGCGGTTGCGTCACG
>DASVYZ010000646.1:0-7193 GCA_036391935.1 Burkholderiaceae bacterium
CTGGCGCTTGACCTGTTCGTCCGGCCCGAGCACCTCGAGTTCGATCGAGAAATGGCGCAGCCGCACTTCCTGGTACCACTGGCAGGCGATCAGCTTGCGCAAGTCGGAAAAACGGGCGCTGCGCATGTGTTCCAGCCGCACGTGTTCGCGCACGTCGTCCTGCACCGCCTCCGGGGCGGCCGAGACCACTTCGATGCCGAGCGCCGGCACGAAGCTGTGGCAGCGGCCGTCACCGAGACTGGCCGTGAAGACGTGAAACCGTTCCGACAGCGGCAAGGCATCCCGGCCGGCAGGCGTCGGCACTTCAACCATGGATTCGCTGAATTCGTCCGGCACGGCCATGCGCACGGCATCGAGCAGCAGGCCGAGATTGAGCACCTCCTTTTGCAGCGCGGCGCGCAAATGGCCCAGCATGTCGTTGCCCCGGTTGGCGAACCAGGTCGATTCCGGAAAGGCCAGGGGAAAGACGATGTGCTGTCCGTCGAACGTCGTCAACTCGGCGACGACGATGGTTTTAGAAATGCGTGCGCTCATGGATTGCCGCAAGTATAGCGGGATTGCGTAAGAAATCGCCTCATCCGATGCGGGTCTCTGGCGTAAATGCAACAGCCGGGCTGAGCGCCGAAACGCAAGAAAGGGAATTTCGGTTGCCGGCTGCGGTCAAAGGACAGATGGTGAAGTTCGGCACTTACCCGCGGTTTACCCGCAAAGATAAAGGGCAAGCCATGAACCGCAGTGTTGCTGTCTATCTGCTCATCGGCCTCAATATCGTCGGCTATCTTCTCGAGCAGTCGGGGGGCGAGGCGTTTATCGTGCAGTTTGCCCTGATGCCGCCCGATCAAGGCTTCGAACCCTGGCAGCTCGTGACTTACGCCTTCCTGCATGGCGGCGAGGCGCACATTTTCTTCAATATGTTCGGGTTGTGGATGTTCGGCCGCGACCTGGAATTCGTGTTCGGCACCAAGCGTTTCCTGGCCATCTATTTCGCCAGCGTGTTGGCCGCCGGCTGTACGCAAATCCTGGTTACGACACTGATGAACAATCCGGAGCCGACCATAGGCGCGTCGGGCGGCGTGTTCGGCGTCCTGTTGAGTTTCGCGGTGTTGTTCCCCAGGCGCATCATTATGCTGCTGCTGCCGCCGATTCCCATGCCGGCCTGGTTGTTCGTGACGTTTTACGGCTTGCTCGAGTTGTTCATGGGCGTGTCGGGTGCACAGGCGAACGTGGCGCATTTCGCGCACTTGGGCGGCATGCTGGGGGCGGCCCTGATGTTGGCGGTGCTGCGCGTCCAGCGGCGCATGGAATAGAGGATGGCCTGAGGATTGTTTTACTTCGGTAGCTGTGCCAGCAGCTTGTTGGCCGCTTCCTGTACCGCCTGCTTGAATGGGATGGCATGCTCCGAAATCGATTCGCGCGAGACGACCATCTCTTCCGTGCCTTCCCACGCAATGGCGCCGTTTTGGCCGTCCCAGATTTGCAGGAACACGCGCACGTTGGCCGATTTGGTTTCCATCACGCGCAAGCCGAAGAAGCCGAACCTGTCCTTGGATTCCTGGTGGAAGTCTTCGAGTTTCAGTTGCGCGAGATAACGCGAACCGGTGATCTGCGACAATTGCTTGAGCGAGACCTTTTCGAATATGCCGGTCTCGCGGTAGTTTTGCAGCATGCGCTGGTAGCGCTCGGAAAAGCCCGCCCCGTTGATGGCCGTCAGGGCCTGCGGCAGGCTTTCGATGCGCTGGCCGGGACGCAGATCGTGCAGCACGTCATAGAACACCAGGGCCAGCGCCTGCTTGTCTTCCTCGGCGCCGGTATTGGTGGACGGCGTGAGGAAAGCGACGCTGTTGTCGCGGAAATCCTTGCCCGAAAGGCTGAGATTTTGCACCTTGTCGTCGGAATGGAGCTGGGTGCTGGAGCAGCCGGTCAGAATGAAAATAACCGTCGCCCCTGCGGACAGGGCGGCTGCCAATCTGGATGTAGGCCAAGCGTTCATTTTTGTTCTCGATCAGCGAGTCCTTCATTTACATGATAGCGTATATAAAGTGTAGTGCCAGTTTTTGCGCCTCGTCCTGACAAGGATCAATAATAATGAAGAAAAGTTCCATGACAGCCGTGATACGTGCGGGCTTGTTTTTCCGGCGGGTGCCGGAAACTCACCTTGCCGCGCACGAGTCGCCGTGGCGATGAATATCGTCGTATATGCCGATGGCGTGCTGGGCATTCCCGGCTTTCTCGCGCTGGAAGAGTGCGGGGAATATATCGCCGAAGCCGAGCGCATCGGGTTCACCGCTGCCGGCGTGCGTATGCGCGAAGGCGGGCAAAAGATATTGCCCGAAATACGCAATAACGACCGCGTTGCGCTTGACGCGCCGCATTGGGCGGAGGCCTTGTGGCAAAGGCTGGCGCCGTGCGATCTGCCGGCCATCGACGGCAAACGGGCTGCGGGCTTGGCTTCCGCATTCCGTTTTTACCGCTATAGCCCGGGGCAACGCTTCCGCATGCACAAGGACGGCGGCCTGGAGGAGCGCGGCATGGCGAGCCGCATGTCTTTCCTGGTCTACCTGAACGACGATTTCACGGGCGGCGCGACCGACTTCCGCGGCTTCAGCATAGCGCCGCGAGCCGGCATGGCGCTGGTGTTCGTACATGAAACCTGGCACGAGGGTGGTGTGCTGGGCGCCGGCATCAAATATGTTTTGCGCTCGGATGTGCTGTTCGCTTGAATGGCTGTTGTAAATTTGGGCAAATTTTTTGCTCCGTACGCAAAATAATTGTTGCAAACGCAAATAACATCTGGCACACTGTTTTCATCGGTTCAGTTGAGAACCTTTTTCAGAAGACAGTCGGACCCAGATGAAAACCTCGCCTAACAGCATCTTGATCGCTTCGCGCCACTCCGTCGGCGCGCTTGCCATGCCGCCCTTGGGTTTTGCGGCGATTGTGCGCAAGGTCAAGGCTATGCTCGGTTTCATCGCGCATGAAGCCTCGCCGCTGGCGGTTCCCGCACACGGTTTCCAACCCGAGAACGACACGCTGTGCGGCGCCCATTGGAATCGCGTCTATCTCATCTCCGGAGCAAAGCTGTAACGGAAAACATCTTCCGTCAGCAGCAAAGCAAGCCCGGATGATTCGCCAGAACGCCGGGCTTTTTGTTTGTCCCGGCGCGTAAGTTTCGAGAGTGCTGTAGGGTGGCCATAGCTCAATGGTAGAGCCCCGGAATGTGGATCCGGTGACGTAGAGTTCGATTCTCTCTGGTCACCCCACAGCGCTTTCGCCCCGTTTTTTTGGAAAGGAGGAGATCCTGATCTATGCGGGAGGGCGACGCTTTGCGTTGCCTTCGCGCATTTCTCGTGTTGACGGGTCAATTGATCCAGATCGGGTCGGGCGGGAAACGCATCTGGGAATCGGCATGTGATGCGTGCGACATCAATTCGGCCAGGGGCGACATGACGCTTGCGGCGATACCGCCGGGAGATTGCCGGGCGCGCCTCTACATGACGCGCGCCAGCCGCTTTTCGCTTTCGCCGAGATGATGCGGTTCCTCGGCGCGGCGGTAAGAGCCGGCGTCGAAGTCTTGTGCGAAATCGTCGACGTGTATGGCGCGCGCTGCGAGGCGGGCGAAGTCGGACAGTGTGCCATGTTCTTCCGACGTGATCATGCCCTTGGCGGCAGCCGTCCTTGCCCAGTCGTCCATTGCCGCCAAGTTCTGCGGCAGCGGTGCAAGTCCGCCATCCTGCATCGTCGCCTTGAGACGTTTTTCAATCGCTTCCACTTGCGGCCACAGGCCGAAGGCTTGTTCGATGCAGGCGATGGCATCGTTGGCGTCATGTTGGACGTAGGAGCCGCTTAACAGGCGCGTGCGGCTGTCGCCGGCGGTTTGCACCGCGTGTGCCACTTCGCCGGCCAGCGCGTCGGACGGCGGGTAATAAGGTAGCCCGAGAGGGAACAGTGCGATGCGCGCCAATACGGCAAGACCGGTGTTCGGGAAGTTGGCCAATACGCCGGCCATGGCGCGCTGCGCGTTGAGCAAGGCGTCCTGGATGGCCCAATGCGCCAGCGGCAGGTCGCTGCGCGGGCGACCCTCGTCTTCGAAGCGCTTGAGCACGGCGGAGACCAGATAGAGCAGTGACAAGACATCTCCCAGGCGCGCCGAAAGCCGTTCGCGGCGCTTCAATTCGCCGCCGAGCGCGAACATCGAAAGATCGGTCATGAAGGCGAACCCCGCTGATAGGCGATTCACGGCGCGGTAGTACGGGGCCAACTCCTCCGGCGCCGAATCGGGCGCCGCGGCGAATACACCGCCCGACAGACCATAGATCAATGCGCGTGCGAAGTTGCGCAGCGTGAAGCCGAGGTGGCCGAAAAAGGCTGCATCGAAGTCGGCTTCGCCCTTGCGTCCGTCCGGCTCGGACACGGCATGCATTTCCTTGAGCACATAGGGATGCGAACGGATCGCGCCCTGGCCGAAGATGATCAGGCAGCGTGTCAGGATGTTGGCCCCTTCGACGGTGATGCCGATCGGCAGTTGCTGATAGGCGCGCGCGAGGAAGTTGCCCGGGCCCAGGCAGATGCCCTTGCCGCCCAGGATATCCATGCCGTCGTTGACCACCATGCGGCCGCGTTCGGTGACGTGATACTTGGCGATGGCCGAGATCACGGCCGGTTTCTCGCCGAGATCGACCGCGGCGGCCGAGAGGCGGCGTGCCGCATCCATCAGGTAGAGGTTGCCGCCCATGCGCGCCAAGGCTTCCTGCACGCCTTCAAACTTGCCGATCGGTGTCTTGAATTGCTGGCGGAAGGCGCAATACGCGCCCACGCCACGCACGGCCATCTTCGCCATGCCGACGTTGGTCGAGGGCAGCGAAATGGCGCGGCCTGCGGCCAGGCATTCCATCAGCATGCGCCAGCCTTGGCCGATACGCTCGCGCCCGCCGATGACCCATGCCATTGGAATGAAAACATTCTCGCCTGTGGTGGGGCCGTTCTGGAACACGGCATTCAAGGGCCAGTGGCGTCGGCCGGTGATTATCCCGGGGTGAGTGGTCGGGATCAGGGCGCAAGTGATGCCGAGATCCTTTTCTCCGCCCAGCAAGCCGTCCGGGTCGGTCACGTAGAAAGCCAGACCGAGCAGGCTGGCGACCGGGCCCAGCGTGATGTAGCGCTTGGACCAGGTCACGCGCAAGCCCAGGGTCTCGCGGCCTTCGAACGTGTCCCTGCACACTACGCCGGTATCGGGAATCGCGGCGGCATCCGAGCCGGCATAGGGGCTGGTCAGGGCGAAACAGGGCAATTCGCGGCCTCCCGCCAGGCGCGGCAGATAATGGTTCTTTTGTTCCTCGGTGCCGTAACGCAACAGCAACTCGGCCGGGCCGAGCGAGTTCGGCACCATGACCGAGACCGCCAGGGCCGAGGAGCGCGAGGCCAGCTTCATCACCACCTGCGAATGCATATAAGCGGAGAATTCCTTGCCGCCGTAGCACTTGGGGATGATCATGCCGAGGAAACCCTTGTCCCTGATGAATTTCCAGGCTTGCGGCGGCAAGTCTTGCCAAGTTTGCGTGCTGTGCCAGTCGTCGACCATGGCGCACAGCTGTTCCACTTCATTGTCGAGGAAGGCTTGCTCTTCTTCCGTCAGCTGCGGTGCCGGCGCGCTCAACAGTTTCTTCCAATCGGGCTTGCCGGAAAACAGCTCGGCGTCCCACCACGTGGTGCCGGCTTCAAGCGCGTCGCGCTCGGTGGCCGACATGGACGGCAGGATACGTTTGAAGACGGCGAAAATCCTCGGCGTCACAAAGGTGCGCCGAAATGGCTTGTGCGTCAGGATTACACCGGGTACGCCGAACAGCAGGGCAAGCACCAAAGCGCCAAGGACGCCGATGGCGCCCGCCGTGAATCCGAGCAGCAGCCAAGTCCCGAGGCTCGCCAGCCAGATAATGCCGGATATTTCAAAGAACATGCCGATCAGGGCGGCGATTAGTCCAAGCAGTATCCAAAGAGCCATCATGACCTCCTTCGCACCCTGACCACACGATTTTGGATCAGCGCTTTGCCGTATTTTTGACGGCTTCCTTCAAGTCGCCGAAATCCTTTTGCACCTTGCCCGCGATCTGCTTGCCCAAACCCTTCGAGTGCTGTGTCTCATTGCCGATGGCACGGCCCACGCCTGCTTGAACCTTGCCGGCCAATTTCCTGGTACTGCCTTTGATTTGATCCTTGTTCATGCTGGACTCCTGTAAAGTGCATGGAGGGGGAGAACCCGTTTCGTTTCCCAAAGGAATTGGTTCGGAATTCAGATGCATGAAGATGTGACTGGCCCCCGGGTTCCGGAGTTCCGATGAATGACGCGCAACAACCTCCCGATTCAGGAGAGATAGCCGAAGTAGAGCCAGACGGTGCCTGCCACCAATGCCAGCCACGCACCTGCGGCCAGGGGCGAAATGCCGAATGAGGCGCCGAACGAGGCACGTTCCGCTTTTTCCGCTGGCGCTTTCGACTGCGGATCTTCCTCCGGCCCGCTGTCGCGTGCCGCATAAGCGCGGGCGCGCCTCTGCATGGAAGCGATGTCGGCATCGATGGGCCTGCTGTCGAGCTGTGCACGGCCGCGCCCATCCCAATGGAAGTGGTGTTGCAAAATCTCGACCAGCGGGTAGTAGCGCGCGCAATTGCCGCCCACGTGATGCACCGCGGCGGCCTCGAACGTGCCGCGCGCTTCCAGGCTGTCCCAGGCGTTTTCGCGCACTGCGGCTGCGAACGCCGCGGCACGCTGGGCCGCATCGAGTTGCATCAGTTCGGTACAGAGCCGGCGCACCGCTTCGAGCATGTCGGCTTGCCGCGCCGCGCGTCCAGGCCCCAGCCCTTCGGTCGGCCAGGCCGGCGCGCTTTTCAGTTTTTGCCGCGTCTGATAAGCCGTCACAGGACGCGGACCGCGAGGCCACGGCTCGCTGCGCTGCTTCTGGAATTCTTCGGGCGTTTCGAGCCGCAGATCGAGTTCGAGCATCGCATCGAGTTCCTGGTCCAGCGCCAAGTCGGGCAACGCGGGGCGTGAGGATGCGGCCGATCTTGCGGCCGGTTCCGCCGGCCGCGGACGGCCGAGATCGGCCTTCGGCGCGGCGAACGAAGCAGTCTGGTCCTTGTCATCGATTGCGACGGCTAACGATCCGTCGGCGTGCTGCAGTGCGCGGTCGTAGGCGGCGCGC
>DASVYZ010000647.1:0-2199 GCA_036391935.1 Burkholderiaceae bacterium
CCACGTAGTATTCCGAGACGTCCGAAGTACGGCTGATCACGCCTATCCAGGCGTACAGCAGGATGGTGGCGAAAAGGAATAGATAGCCGATCCACACGCGCGGGAAGCCTTCCCGCTCGAGGAGCGTCAAGACCAGCAGAAAAAATATGAAGCCGGCCGTGAACCAGCCGTAGTAGCGGCCCAGCTTGACCGAGTAACGTTTATTCGCCATGCGTGCCGCCTTCACGGAACTTGCGGTCGAGTTTTTCCATGCGCCAGGCATAGAAGGCGATCAGCGCGGCATAGAGCAGGGTCAGCCCTTGCGCCAGCAAATAGAAGGAGAGAGGCCAGCCGAAGAAGCTGAGACTGCTCAATTCGCGTGCGAAAAAGATCGTGCTGAAGGTCAGCGCAAACCAGATCGCGACGAGAACACCGGTAAGGCGGCGCGTGCCTTGCCAATAAGTGCGCGGCTTGGACATGTCAGCCTATGTCTCCCATGGCATGATAGCTGCGTTGCAGTTCGAGCGTGACGCGGAACAGGCAGCCTGGGTATTTCGGATCGTGGCTGCGCGGGTTGCCGAAGACATCGATTTCGGCGCCATGCTGTTGCGCGATTTCGCGCACGATGGCCAAGCCCAGGCCGCTGCCGGCGGCGCTGCTGCCGAGGATGCGGTAAAAGCGCTCGAATACATGGTTGCGTTCGGCGGCCGGTATGCCGGGGCCGGTGTCTTCCACTTCGATAACGGCCTTGCGCTCGCTGGAATCGGCGCGCACGCGCAGCGTGACGCTGCCGCCGGCCGGCGTGTAGCGCAAGGCATTGTCGATCAGGTTGTTGAGCATTTCGCGCAGCATGGTGGGATTGCCGCGCGTCATGATGGCATGGCCCGGTTGTTCGAAGCCGAGATCTATCTGGTTCGTCAAGGCCGTCTGTACCCATGCCTGCACGGCTTCGCGCGCCAGTTCGGTCAATTCGAGCGGCACGAAGGGCGCGGCTTCCGGCGTCTGGTTTTCCGCGCGCGCCAGTGCCAGCAATTGATTGACCAGGCGCGTCGCCGCTTCCGAACTCTTGGCCAGTTGCATCAGTGAACGGTGGATTTCCTCTTCGCTGGTCTGGCGCAAGGCAAGCTCGGATTGCATGCGCATGCCGGCCAGCGGCGTCTTCATCTGGTGCGCCGCGTCGGCAATGAAACGCTTTTGCGAAGCGATGTTTTGCGCCAGGCGTTCGAGCATGTCGTTCAGCGAGCCGACCAGCGGCGTGATTTCCTCGGGCACCTGGTGCGAATCGATCGGGCTCAAGTCGCCTGGCTGACGGCGCCGTATGCGCTGCTGCAATTCGGCCAGCGGCAAAAGCCCGCGCGACAGCGCAAACCATACCAGCGCCAATGCTATCGGCAAGATGATGAATTCAGGCAGGATCACACCCTTGACGATCTGGTTGGCCAGTTCCGTGCGCTTATCCAGCGTTTCGGCCAGTTGCACCAGCACCAAATGCGGCAGCGATTTGTCTGTTTTCGACTTCGCCGGATTGACATACATATAGGCCACGCGCACGTCGGCATTCTTGATCGTGTCGTTGCGCAATTGTACGGTCCAGATCGGCGGACGCTCTTCATCGCTGGGCAGCGGTATATCGCGGTCGCCTTCGAGTTGTCCGCTTTGCTGGTCGAGCAATTGATAATAGATGGTATCGACGTCGTCGGCTCGTGCGAAGTCGCGCGCTGCGGCAGGCAGGGCGAGGGTGAGCTTGCCGTCCTGTTCTTTGATCTGTTGCGCCAGTACCGTCATGCGGTTTTCCAGCGCGCGGTCGAAGGGATGGTTGGCGATCGACTTGGCGACGAGGTAAGTAATAGCGATGCTCATCGGCCAGAGCAAGAGCAGGGGCACCAGCATCCAGTCGAGGATTTCGCCGAACAGCGAACGCTGAATCTGGCCCGGCGGTTCGGCTGTCAGGTCATACGCTTCGCGCGACGCTTCGGACATGGGTCAAGCCGGATCGGCGTTGCGCTCGAGGCAGTAGCCCAGTCCGCGCACGGTGGCGATTTTTACGCCTTCGGTTTCGATCTTCTTGCGCAAGCGGTGCACATAGACTTCGATCGCATTGTTGCTGACTTCGTCGCCCCACTCGCATAAGTGGTCGACCAGCTGCTCCTTCGATACCAGCCGGCCCGTACGCTGCAGCAGGATTTCGAGCAAGCCCAGTTCGCGCGCCGACAGGTCGAG
>DASVYZ010000648.1:0-5268 GCA_036391935.1 Burkholderiaceae bacterium
GACAATCAAAACGAAACTCGCGGCATGCTGTTAGGCCTGGTCGGCGTAGTCATCTTCAGCATGACCCTGCCGTTTACGCGCCTGGCCGTAGCCGAGCTCGACCCGGTCTTCATCGCCCTCGGCCGCGCCGTCGTCGCCGGCATCGCCGCCGCCATCCTGATGTGGCACATGCGTGCCCCGCGTCCCACGGGCAAGCAATGGCGCGGCATCGCCGTGACGGCAGCAGGTTGCGTGGTCGGCTTCCCTTTGTTCACTTCGTTTGCCATGCGCCACGTGCCGGCGGCACATGGCGCCATCGTGGTCGGCATCTTGCCCCTGGCGACCGCGGTTGCCGCAGCTGTGCGTTTCGGCGAGCGGCCTTCGGCCGGTTTCTGGGTCACCGCCGCTACCGGCAGCGCCGTGGTCGTGGCCTTTGCCATGTGGCAGGGAGGCGGTGCGCTGGCGCCGGCGGATTTGGCCCTGTTCATCGCCGTGGTGGCCGCCGGCATCGGTTATGCCGAAGGCGGGCGCCTGTCGCAGACCATGGGCGGCCAGCAGGTGATTTCCTGGGCGCTCATCGCCTCGCTGCCTTTCCTCATGCCGGTCACGCTGTGGTCGGCCTGGGAGCATGGCGTGTCGGCTTCGGCACGTGCATGGGCAGCGTTCGGCTATGTCTCGCTGTTTTCCATGTTCATCGGCTTTTTCTTTTGGTACAAGGGGCTGGCCTTGGGCGGGATTGCGCGCGTCGGGCAAGTGCAATTGTTGCAACCTTTCCTGACCATGGCGGCGGCCGTGCTGCTCCTGGGCGAAGCCTTCGACTGGCGCGATTTCGTGTTTGCCGCCGTCATCGTCGGCTTGGTCGTAATTGGCAAGCGTATGCCGGTAAAGCGGGCGATTTCCGCATAATAATCGGCGCCCGCCGGAGTAAAATCTGTTTAATTTTCAACAGTCTGCATTCACCCGATACCGTCAGGAGATCACCTTGTCCGTCTACGAAAAACTCAAAGCCCTGAACATCGAACTGCCGGCCGTGGCTGCGCCTGCCGCCGCCTACGTCATGTTCGTCCAGACCGGCAACACGGTCTACCTGTCCGGCCATATCGCGAAGAAGGATGGCAAGCCCTGGGTCGGCCAGCTCGGCAAGAACATGACGACAGAGGAAGGCAAGGCTGCCGCGCGCGCCATCGCCATCGACTTGATGGCCACGCTGCAAGCCGCATGCGGCGGCGACCTGACGCGCGTCAAGCGCATAGTCAAGCTGATGAGCCTGGTCAATTCCACGGGCGAATTCACCGAGCAGCACCTGGTCACCAACGGCGCCTCGGAATTGATCGGCGAAGTCTTCGGCGACGCCGGCAAGCACGCGCGCTCAGCCTTCGGCGTGGCGCAGATTCCGCTAGGCGCCTGCGTAGAAATCGAGATGATCGCCGAATTGGCCTGATTTTTTGAAGTGCAGACCGGCGGCGTTCACAAAGTGCTGCCGGAACATGGCAGCCACAAGCCCGCCAGAACCCAAGTGAGACAAGAAAGCCCGACATGAAAATCGAAAACCCCTCCCCCATGCAATGGCAGTTTTCCCAGCGCGCGCAAAAGCTGCAAAGCTCCGTGATCCGTGAAATCCTCAAGGTCACGATGCGCCCGGAAATCATTTCCTTCGCCGGCGGCCTGCCTTCGCCCGCGACCTTCCCGGTCGACCAGATGCGCGCCGCCTTCGACAAGGTGCTCGATACGCATGGCAAGGTGGCGCTGCAATACGGCCCGACCGACGGCTACGGCCCCTTGCGCGAATGGATCGCCGATTCGCTCTCGAAGGATGGCGCCAAGATCGTGCCGGAACAAGTCATGATGACTTCGGGTTCGCAGCAAGGCCTCGATTTGCTGGGCAAGGTGCTGATCGATGAAGGCAGCAAGATCCTGGTCGAGACGCCGAGCTACCTCGGCGCGCTGCAAGCCTTCTCCGTCTACGGTCCCGATTTCGCCTCCGTGCCGATGGACGACCACGGCCTGTTGCCCGAAGCCGTCGCCGATGCCGGCAAGGGGGCGCGCCTGCTGTACGCGCTGCCCAATTTCCAGAATCCCACCGGCCGTACGCTCTCCGTCGAGCGCCGTGCCCAACTGGTCGAGACGTGCGCGCGCATGGGCCTGCCGCTGATCGAAGACGACCCCTACGGCGCGCTGTGCTACAGCGGCGAGCCGCTGCCCAAGATGCTGTCGATGAATCCGGGCGGCGTGATCTACATGGGCTCGTTCTCCAAGATCCTCACCCCCGGTATCCGCCTGGGCTACATCGTCGCGCCGGTTGCGCTGACGCGCAAGCTCGAGCAAGCCAAGCAAGCCACGGATCTGCACACGGCGCAACTGACGCAGATGGCGGTGTATGAAGTGATCAAGGATGGCTTCCTCGACGCCCACATCCCCGAGATCCGCGAGCTGTATTCGGAACAATGCCGCGCCATGCTGAACGCGCTGGATGCGTATTTCCCGGCCGGCGTGCAATGGACCAAGCCCGAAGGCGGCATGTTCATCTGGGTCACGCTGCCGGAGCATATCGACACCGGCAAGCTGATCGATGAAGCGATCGCCCAGCACGTGGCCTTCGTGCCCGGCGCGCCGTTCTACGCCAACGAGCCGGCGCGCAACACGCTGCGCCTGTCTTTCGTGACGGTGCCGCAAGACCGTATCCGTACCGGAGTCGAGATTCTGGGCAAGTTGATCAAGTCGAAGATGTAATCTTCACGCTGAAGTCATCCAGGAAAACCGGTGCGAGCACCGGTTTTTTTGCGTACCGGTCCGACCTTGCACAATGCTGATTTTCATCGACACCGAATTCACCGACTTCAGAAACCCGCAACTGATCAGCATTGCGCTCGTGTCGGATTGCGGCGAGCACGAGTTTTATGCCGAGCTGCGCTATGACCGGGAGCGTTGCAACGACTTCGTCGTCGAGACTGTGTTGCCTCTGCTGGGCGAGCCGGCCGGCGCCGTCTGCGAATCGCATGAATTGACGCAACGCCTGAGCATCTGGCTGGCGCAATTCGAGGGGCGTGGAGAAGTCGCGATCTGTTACGACTTCGGCGGCGATTGGCGATTCTTTTGCGCGGCACTGGGCGGCGCGGTGCCGACGTGGATCGTGCCGCGCAATATCTTCAATTATCTCGTCAAGGAAAAGCTGGAAGCGTATTTCTCCGGGCGAGAGCACCTGTCCCACCATGCCTTGCACGATGCGCGTGCCAATCGTCATGCCTTCGACAGCGAGAAGGCGGCACGCCAATCCGCTCGCTTCAGGAAATCTCGCTGAGCCGCTTGCGGTACGCGTTTGCTGCCATGCCGCAATATTTCTGCCGACGGCAAATATTGTTTCCTTCCTCTGTTGCTCCCGCGCGACGCGCCGGCGGCTTTGATCTGCATCAAAGTTTATTTTGCATCGCAGCAGTAGACTGGCTGCACAAATTTTTTTGATGAAGAGAAGGAAGGAACATGAAGAAGACTGTCGCAGCACTCTCCCTTGCCGCCCTGTTTGCCGGCGTCTCAGGCAGCGCCATGGCACAGGACAGCGATCCCTGGCTGGTGCGTTTCCGTGCGGTGAACATTTCGACCGAAAACCATTCCGACCCTGTCGGCGGCGTCGGCGCGGGTGACCGCATCACGGTGCAGAACAAAACGATTCCCGAGGTCGATATCTCCTACTTCTTCACGCAGAATATCGCGGCGGAATTGGTTCTGACTTACCCGCAAACCCATGACGTCTATCTCGACGGCAGCAAGATCGGCAGCTTCAAGGAATTGCCGCCCACCTTGCTGTTGCAGTATCACTTCCTGCCGCAAGGCACGATCGATCCCTATGTCGGCGCGGGCGTCAATTACACGCACATCAGCAGCGTCAATCTCTTGAACGGCGCGGGCAGTCTTGAAAGCCACAGCACCGGCGGCGCGCTGCAAGCCGGCGTCGATTTCAAGATCGACAAGGCCTGGTCGATCAACCTCGATGTGAAGAAGGTGTGGATCGGCAGCGACGTCTATGCCGGCGGCGCCAAGATCAGTGCGGTACGTATCAATCCGGTGCTGCTCGGCGTCGGTGTGGGCTATCGCTTCTGATTGCGCTTCGGCTCAATTGCCGTCCAGCGGAAACGCGAAAATGTCGCGCCTGTAGGTTTCCACCACAAGGCTGAAAGGCACGTTGCCGTCCTTGTACAAGACGGCGCGGTGCTGCAGCACCTGTGCGGGAACCTCGAGCGCGCCGTTCGCATCCGCGGGGGCAGGCATATGGCTTTCCCATCCGGCCGGCAGCGGCGACCACAACAGGCGCGCCGACTCGGTCTTGCGCGTGAAATTGAGTGCGCGCACCGCCGTGCCGAAAGGCGTATCGCTGGTGTCGAGCACATGGTTCATGTCCGCCGTCAGGCGGGCCGGTACGTACCAGTTGTCCGCTTCGGAAAGAATATGTTCGCCGCAAGCAAGCTGCACGCGGCGATAGCCGACCGGCTCGTCCGCGCCGACCTGCAACTGGCGGCGGACTTCGGAGTCGGCCGGCTTCACAGTTTGCGTATCCCGCAGGGCGCGGATGCGCGCTTCGGCCGCCATGTGATGTTCGCCGCACCATTGCGTCAATGTCGCGGTGGCGCTGCTGTTCGAGAGCAGCGTCGCGTTCAAGGTCTGCAACAGGGCCAGCGCCTTGAGACGGACGATGGGAGTGTCTTGCCAGCCCTCGTAGGCGGGTTGGGCGTGGGCGGTTGCGGCAAACAGGCCGGCCAGCAATAGCAGCGTGCGAGTAAAGCGGGGCATCGTCGTTCCAGAGAAATAGGCAATGCCCGTGATTGTACGGCAATGCGGCAGCGGAGAGCTTCGAGACGGAAAACACGGATGGGGCCTCGACAATCGGGATATGATGGTCGCCTCTTTTTTCATCCAACTATTTCTCATGAGTCCTGCCGCGACGAACCAGGGATTGCTCTTCCGTGAGGCAAGCGGCGCCGATATTCCGGCCATCATGGCGATCCGGCTGGCGGTGAAGGAAAACCGCTTGTCCGATCCGGGGCGCGTCACCGCACGGATGTGCGCAGACTATCTCGACAAGCTCGGGCGCGGTTGGGTGTGCGAGCAGGCCGGCGCCATCATCGGCTTTTCCTATGCCGACAATACCGACGGGTCGATCTGGGCCTTGTTCGTGCTGCCCGAATGGGAAGGGCGCGGCGCAGGCAAAGGCTTGCTGCAACGCGCCGTCGATTGGCTGTTCGCCCAGGGCTGGAACGAGCTCAAGCTCGGCACCGCCGCCGGCACCCGTGCCGACCG
>DASVYZ010000649.1:0-3367 GCA_036391935.1 Burkholderiaceae bacterium
CCGTTTGCGACCAGGAACACGCCATTGGGCTTAAGGTAGAAATTGCCAAAGCCGCTCGAGAGGTTGATCGGCGCCACCTTGATGCCATCGGCCACCAGCAAGCCTACCGGCGCGAGATTGGTTTCGAACATGCCGGCATTCATGGCAAAGCGCAGCTTTTGCCCGCGGTCGGCCAGCCGTGCGTTCAGGTTGGCAAAGCCCAGGTGCCGCCTGTCGTCGCACTCGGCCGGGAACAGGCGCAGCTTATCCTTGCCCGGATCGACCTTGATCACGGTGAAACCGATGCCGGCGTGCTGTAACGTGGAGAATTCGATGGCCCGTGCGTTGCCAGCCAAACATAGCAGGGCGGCAAACGCCAGCACGGCTTTAATAGCCTGCGGTTTGCAGCGATTCATGGCGCAGTTGCAGGTAGAGGTCATGTCGCATGCGGCTTATTGCACCGGATTCGACGGCGGCCAAAATGGCGCAGCCCGGTTCGCTGACATGGTGGCAATTATAGAACCGGCATTGGCCCAGGTGAGCGCCAAATTCCTGAAAAGCGCGCTCCAGCATGCCTTCGCTCAAATGGTGCAGGCCGAATTCCTGGAAACCCGGCGAATCGATGACGGCGCCGCCATCCGGCAATCGATACAGGCGCGTGAAGGTGGTAGTGTGCTTGCCGGTATCGAGCGCAGCGGAAATCTCGCGGGTGGCGATGTCGGCATCGGGCACGAGCAGATTGATCAGGGAAGACTTGCCCATGCCGGACTGTCCGATCAGGATGCTCGATTGCCCGGCCAGGAGAGGCGCCAGGTGCGCACGCGCGGCATCAGGCGCGGTCTTGGCCGAGATTTCATGCACCGGATAACCCAGCTCGGCATAGCGCGCCGTCCGTTCCCGCGCCTTGGGCAGCGAGGCTGCCACGTCGATCTTGTTCAGGATCAGGTGGGCCGCAACACCGGCCGCGTTGGCCGCGACCAGGGCGCGCGAGACGAGATCGTCGGAAAAGCCCGGTTCGGTGGCCACCACGACGAACAATTGCGTCAGGTTGGCCGCGAGCAGCTTGGACTTGTATTGGTCGGATCGGTAAATCAGGGTTTGCCGCCCCTGTATCGATTCGATGACACCCTGGTCATTAGAGGTGCGTTTGATGTCGACGATATCGCCGACGGCCACGTCGCTCTTCTTGCCGCGGGTTACGCAATGCAGGCGTTCGTCACCGATGTCGACGACATAATGACGGCCATGCGCGGCGATGACGCAGCCGTGCTCCATCAAGTGAACGACTGCTCGAATACCGCATCCACCTTGGCCGCGCAGATGAAATCATTGACCGAGATGCCGCCACGGCCAGAGTTGACGGTATGCGTATCGAACTTGACCACGCAGCGGTTGTAGGTGACGATCAATTCCGGGTGGTGGTCTTCGGCGTGAATCACGTAGGCGATGGCATTGATGAAGGCCAGCGTCTCATAGTAATTCTTGAAGGTGAAGGTTTTGACGATGCGCGGGCCGTCCTGGGTCCAGCCGGAAACGGCCTGCAGATGGGCTGCGATCTCCGCGTCAGTGAGGCCGGTTTCGGTGTGCAGGCATTTTTGTTCGAGCAATTCGGTGATGGTAGGCATGATGGATGTCCTTGTTCGTTACTGCGCAACGAGCCGTGCGATGCGCATGGCGGCATTGGGGTGGGAATCGTAAAAGGCGGAATGCAAGGGGTCCGGCGTCAATGTCGAGGCGTTGTCTTCATAGAGCTTGACCAAGGCTGAGACCAGGTCTTGTGCCTGGGCCTGCCTGGCGGCGAATGCGTCGGCTTCGTATTCGTGCTTGCGTGAGCCGATCGACATCACCGGGGAAAGGAAGAAGGTGAACACCGGCAGCGCCAGCATGAACAGGATCAGCGCAACGGCGTCGTTGCTGCTGTCGGGCAGCGGCACCACGCCCAAGCCGACATAGAACCAGACTTGGTTCTTGAGGTAGCCCAACAAGGCCAGGAAAACGAGCGAAACGGCAAACATCAGCACGGTGCGCTTGGTGATGTGCTTGAGCTTGAAGTGGCCCAGTTCATGCGCCAGGATGGCTTCGACTTCCTGCGGCTGCAGGCGGGTCAGCAGCGTATCGAAAAACACCACGCGCTTGGCCGCGCCGAAACCGGAGAAGTAGGCATTGCCGTGGCCGCTGCGCTTGGAACCATCCATCACGAACAGGCCGCGCGAGGTGAAGCCGACGCGATCCATCAGCTTGGTGATGCGCTCCTTGAGCGAGGCATCGTCCAGCGGCACAAATTTGTTGAATAGCGGCGCGATCAGGGTGGGGTAGAGCACTTGCATCACGATCGAGAATGCCGAAAACACCAGCCAGGTGTAGAACCACCACAGACTGCCGGCCTGCTCCATCAGCGAGAGTACCACCCACAGCAGCGGCAGGCCGATGACGGCGGACACCAGAGTGGACTTGGCCAGATCGATGAAAAACAGTGCAGGCTTCATTTTGTTGAAGCCGAAGCGCCCCTCAAGAGAAAACTGGCGGTAATAGTCGAAAGGCAGGTCGATCAAGCCGGTGATGAGCGTGACGGCGACCATCAGGCTGATCTGTTCTAGCCGGCCCGTGCCGAGGTGTTGCAGCAGGAAGATGGACAGCGCTTGCAAGCCGCCGAGCAAGGTGAATCCGATCAGTACAAAGGCGCCGGCGAATAATTCGACGAGCCCGAACTTGGTTCTGGCGATGGTGTAATCTGCCGCCTTTTGATGCGCGCGCAGCGTGATTTTTTCGGCAAACTGCGGCGGCACGGTGGCGCGATGCCTCAAGACGTGGCGAATCTGGCGCGAAGCGAGCCAAAAGCGCACCAGCAGCGAGGCAGCGAAGAAAACGATGAACAAAACCGAGAACAGCGATGAAACCATGGCTTGCCTGTGAGAAAATGGCGCAGGAATTGAATTTGATGAAGAATAGATAACCGATTCACTGGAATTGGCTGTCAGCAGGAAAGAATTATGTCACAACCTACCAAACAGAACCTGGAAGCCGCCATGCAAAGCACCGTCAGCCGACCCAACGAATTCAACCTGATCTGGGTGGATATGGAAATGACGGGCCTGGACCCTGACAAGGACCGCATTATCGAAGTGGCTGTCGTCGTCACCGACTCGGACTTGAACGTGCTGGCCGAGGGGCCGGTGTTTGCGATTCACCAACCCGATGCCATCCTCGACGGCATGGACACCTGGAACAAGGGCACGCACGGCCGTTCAGGCTTGATCGACCGCGTCAAGGCGTCCACCGTTAGCGAAGCCGATGCGGAAAAGGCCTTGATCGACTTCCTCAAGAATTTCGTCCCGAACGGCAAGTCGCCCATGTGCGGCAACACTATCTGCCAGGACCGCCGCTTCAT
>DASVYZ010000650.1:0-3111 GCA_036391935.1 Burkholderiaceae bacterium
ACAAGCCCAGCCCCCAGCCGTCGGACGTATCCTGATGCAAGCGGTAAAAGCGTTCGAAGACGCGTTCGCGCTGGTCTGCCGGAATGCCGGGGCCGTTGTCTTCGATGCGTAACACGATACCCTGGTCGGTGCTGGAAACTGCCGCCGTCACGACGCCGCCTTCGGGTGTATAGCGGATGGCATTGTCGAGCAGGTTGCCGACCATCTCGCCCAGCATCGACCCGGCGGAACGCACCACCGCCGTGCCGCCGTCGTGTTCCATGCCCAGATCGATACGCTTGAATTGGGCCAGCGGTGCCAAGTCTTCAAGCGCGTGCTGCACCACGTTGACCAGATCCAAGTTGGCTTGCTTGCGCGGATGCCCGGTTCCCGCTTCCGCATTCGATAACGTGAGCAATTGGTTGACCAGGTGGATGCCCTGCTGCACGCCCTTGTTGATTGCACGTATCGTTTCATCCTTCTCCGCGCCGTCCTCGCAGCGCATCGCATAGCTGATCTGCGTCTTGAGGATCGTCAGGGGTGTGCGCAGCTGATGGGCGGCATTGGCGATGAAACGGTCGTGCGCCGTCATGTGTTCGTCGAGCCGGCGTTCATAGTCTTCGATGGCCGCCGCCAACGGCGCCAGCTCGGACGGCACCGGGCCGGCGCGCAGCGGTTCCATGTTGCCCGGCGTGCGGCGGCGCACCGCTTCGGATAGGCGCAACAGCGGGCGCAAGCCGCGCCAAAGACCGATCCATACGAGCGCCATGGCCAGCAGCAGGATGAGGGCCTGCTGCCGCACGGCGTGCCCCCAGAAGCTGCGGGCCAGTTGGGCTCTGCCCTGCAGGGTCTCGCCAACTTCAATCAGGACGGCATTCTCGGCCGGCCCGCCGAACACGGGCTGGGCGAAGGCCGCGATGCGCACCGGTTCGCCGCGCACTTCGCTATGGAAATAGACGGCCTCTTCGGCCGCCACCTGTTTGGGCGGTAGCGCGAGATCTCCGGAGCCGGACAGCAGCACGCCGCGCGGTCCGGTGATGCGATAGTAGACTTTGTCGCCGGCTTCGCCATGAAACAGTTCGAGCGCGGCAGGCGGGATGACGACCTGGAAGCTGCCGTCTTCGAAGCGCACCTGCTCTGCAATCGTGCGTGCCGAACCGAGCAGCATGCGATCCTGCACCACGGTTGCCATCTCGCTGGCATTGCGGTACCCGACCCAGGCGCTGAACAGGATGAAGACTGCCAGCGGAACAGAGAGCCACAGCAGCAGCTGCGCTCTCAGGCTGCCGCGCCCGGCGGCTGCGGCTTCCTCAGTCGACATGGCTAGGCTTCAACAGGTAGCCCAGGCCGCGCAAGGTGATGATGGCGGCGCCGCTGTCTTCAAGCTTCTTGCGCAGGCGATGCACGTAAACTTCGATGGCATCGGTCGACACCTCTTCGTCGAGAGCGAACAGGCTGTCGGCCAGGGCCTGCTTGCTGACGGTTTTTCCTGTGCGCGTCATCAGGGTTTCAAGCACGGCATGCTCGCGCGGCGTCAGCGGGAGCGCCGTGCCGCCGATGGAAAACTCGCGGCTGTTGCTGTCGAAATTGAGCGCGCCGCATTGCAGCACCGGATTCTTGTTCTGGCTTGAGCGGCGCAGCAATGCGCGGATACGCGCCTCAAGCTCGCTGACTTCGAACGGTTTGGCCATGTAGTCGTCGGCGCCGGCATTGAGCAGCACCACGCGGCCTTCGAGCGAATTGTCGGCGGTGAGCACCAGCACCGGCAGATTGTCGTGGCGCTCGCGCAGGCGCTTCAACACGTCGCGCCCGCCCAGCCTGGGCAGGGACAGGTCGAGTATGGCCAGCTCGTAGCTCTCGGTCAGCAGCATGCCGTCCGCATCCTCGCCGTTATAGGCGCAATCCACCGTGTATTTGTCCTGCGCCAGCGTGCGGGCGAGCCATTCCGCCAGCGGCCGATTGTCTTCCACGAGCAGGATACGCATAAACTCCACCTTCCCATTGCCGCGTCTGGGCGAACACTTTCAGGATTGTAGCCGCAGGGGGCACGGGCCACAAATTAAACGGAAAAAGGCGACCTGGTGCCACGGCCGCCTGCTTGCTTCAAAGCGCCTTCGAATGAAGGCGCTGCGCTGTAGAGTCAATTCGTCACGTCATCAGAACTTATAGCGCACCCCCAGCGCCACTTCCAGTTCGTGATCGACGCCGAGCGCGGGATTGCCGCTCAGATTCGTGCCATTACCCTCCGCATCCGGAATCGAAATACCGCCGGTGGCCTTGGCGTAATCGGCTGCGAGATACATGTCGGTCTGGCGGTCATAACGATAGACTATCGAGCCGTATAAAGTGTTCTTGTTGCCGGATGCGACGTTGCTCGCCACCGCATTGAGCGGGCTCAACGCGGGGATGTAGGAAATGAACGGCAGAATGTTGATGCCGCCCGTGCCGTTGGCCCCGATGAAGCCGGCATGATTGATGCGCACCGATTGATAACCCGCGGCATAGATCATCTTGTCGGAGGTGAAGCTGCCCGAAAGGGTATAGGCGTTGTCGGTGCGGGTACCGGCCGAATTGTTGACGCCCTGCTCGGCCGTGTAGTGGATATAGCCGGTGTTGATTCGGAAGCCATTGTCGAACACGAGGTTGCCGCCGACCAGGATCGAGCTTTCCGGCAAATCGTCAATGTTGACTTCGTTATACGACACGTTGAAGTCAGCTTTGGCGGTGCCGAGTTTCAAGCCGTTGTAGGCAATGGAGATTTCATTGGCGGCGCTGTTTTTCGGATCGCCCGGCACGGGGCCGCCCTGGCCGTCGTTGACGTAACCGAGATCAGGTACGCCAGCGCCGAGCGCGCCGCTGCCGCCGGCGCCCTGGAAGCCGAAGGAGTGACCCAGGCCGACGACCCAGTGATCGTCGAGTTTCTTCTTCCACACTGCGGCGCTGTCGAAGCGCGTGCCGCCGCCGCCGCCCGAATACCAGATCAATTGCTTGAAGTTGTTGACGTTGGTGTAGCCGCCTTCCTTCAGGGTCACGTCGGGCGTGCCGTAGGGGTCACCCCAAGTCTGGGTGAAATCGCGCGTCAGCGTGTTTTGCCGACCGAGTGTCAGCTTGCCCAGGTCCGGGCTGTAGAAG